>NZ_JBLKRU010000097.1:0-11600 GCF_047608185.1 Caballeronia eucalypticola | reverse complement strand
GCAAGGTAAAGACCGTACTCGTCGCGCTCGCCGTACCGTCCCGGCAAGAAACCGTTGAAGATATGGCCCCCCACCCTCGCCCCAACATTCTCCAGCCGCCGAATCGTCTCTTCCAACTGCCGTGCACCCGTGTGATCGGCACGCGACACCAGCAGCACCAGGTCACAGTCTTGCGAAGCGATCGACAACGCATCGCTCACCGGCAGAACGGGTGGCGAATCAATCACCACGTAATCGTACGTCTCGCGAAGCTTGGCCAGCATCTCCTGGAACGCAGGCCGTCCCAGAAGCTCCGACGGGTTCGCCGGCACACTCAGCCCCGCGTTCAGCACCGAGAGGTTGCTCTGATCAAGCTTCACGATCGCCTCTTCCACCCGAGCCGTGCCCTCCAGCACTTCGGCCAGCCCTGCGCCGCTGCGCTCTTTCAACAGATGCCGCAGACGGCCCTGGCGCATGTCCGCATCGATGAGCACCACCGAAGCGTGCGTCTCCGCCAACAGATAAGCAAAGTTCGATGACACGAAGCTCTTGCCCACGCCCTGCGTCGGCCCCGTGAAGAGGATCACCTTGCCCGCCGACAAGTCACCCGTCTCGAGCAACGCCTTCATGCTGCTGCGCAATGAGCGCAATGCTTCGATCCCCGGATCCGTCGGGCTATTGGCCGCCAACAGCTTGGCCGGCGTACCCAGGCGACGGCGTGCGGCGCTGCTGTGCTGCAGTTGCGCCGACGATTGCGCAACCACGGCCAGACGCGGCACATGCGAGATGTAATCAATTTCTTCCGGTGTCCGAAGTTCCTTGCGCTTCAGCGAGATCAGGTGCACCGTCGCCGCGCTCACGAACAACCCGCCAAGAATCGAACCCAGCAACACGATCGCATTGCGCGGCCACGCCTGCTTCTCCGGCGTAATCGCCCAGTCAACCACGCCCACGCCGGGCGCCGTGCTCGCCGCTGCCACTTCCAGTTGCTGCGCATTGGTCAGCACGCTCGTGTACAACTGCGTGCTCACGGCCACATCGCGCGCAAGCCGGACATATTCGCGTTGAATGCTCGGCAGCTTCGTCGCCGTGTCGCTCAGCTCCTGGATCTGCCGGTTCACCTGATCGAGCTGCGAAGCGGCCGCTTGATACGTCGGGCTATCCGGGCGGAACTTCTGCTTCTGCTCGTCCAGCTGGAGCTGCAAGCGCGTCTGGGTATCGGCCAACGTGCTCAAGCGCGTGATCAGCGCCGTGCCTTGCTGGCCCATGTCGACCATGCTCGTCTTCGTGCGGTAATCGTTGAGGCGGTTCTCCGCGCTCTCCAGATCCGCCTTCAGCCCGGGCAGGCGCCCACGCAGGAAGTTCAGGCTCAGCTGCGCCTGCTCGGCACGCGACTGTTCGTCACGCTTCAAATACGTCCTCACGATGGTGTTGACCAGCATTTGCGCGGCCAGGGGCGAATCGGCCTGATAGCTCAGGCTCATGATCGAGGGGTCACGGATCGACGAACCCTGGCTCGCCACCGACGCCTTCAGCGCCTTGCTCACGCGCTCATAGACCGTCTGCGCGGACTGGCTGCGCAGCGTGAACTCCACGCCCGGGCGCGCCCGCAGCGTGTCGATACGCAACTCGCCAGGCGCACTGCCATCGGGTGTGCTCACGCTAAATGAGACCAGCTGCCCGACGCGGCCCTGTGCCAGCGCCTCGCCGTCCTTGTCATACAGCGTGTATTGCCCGGCTTCGCCCGTCACCACGCGAAACTTGTCGCCCAGCGACGCTTCCGGCACCGTGAAGACGCCCGGCTTGAGCAGCTCGCCGCCCCACGCGTAGCCGCTCAAGCCCAGAAACGGCGGCACCAGTGTTTGAGCGTTGACATGGCGCGAGGCCATGAACTGGCCAATCAACGGGAAATGACTTCCCGTTTGCACGCTCGTTTGCGCACCGGTTTGAGCGATCGCATCGCTCACGATGCTGCGCGATGTCAGCACCGCGCTCTCGTCGCTTGCCGACACCGTCGCGCTCATCGTGCCCGACACATCCGACAGCGCGCTGAGCGAGGCGCCAGGTTTGGACGAACTTTCCACCCGCAGCATGGCCTCGGCCCGGTATTGGGGCGTCGCCAGCAAAATGTACAGCCCGCCCACCACCACGAACGTGCCCGTGATCGCCATGAACAGCCGCTTGTGGCGTACCACGCTGCGCCACAGGTCAATCAGCCCGTCGCTCTTCTTCGGCGCCGTACTAAACGACGAATGCCCGATGTATGAACTCATGTCAAACCCCTGCAATAAAAGATAAAGGCCGAGCCCGTGGATAACAAAACGCTTCCGGCTATCGAAATAACCTCGCCCGCCAACGATGCTTACCGCTCAACCACAATGACGTTATTTATGAAGGAACACTAACAAAGACCGGTCCCATTTCCTCCGGGACTGCCTGGATACCCGTAGATGCCCGCGGGGTGCCGTACATATCGGTCACGATCGCGTTTTTAGGCAGACGAGACGTATCCAGGTCAATCGTGCTTCCGTCGCCGTAGCACCAAATGACGTACTTGGTTGCGGTCGCCGTGAGCAGTTTCAGAACGATGTATTTGTCGTAATCGTTGATGAAATATCTGGCATCGCTGACGTTTGCCGTGAACGAAAACAAATGCTTCGTCGCGTTATAGACCGGCAACTTGGTGTTGTCCGCGTCCAGCAAGCCAAAGTTATGTTCCCGGTCCTGAGGATTGGTTCCGTCGTTGCGCATGTCGTAATACGCCGTGAGCCCGATCTGCGAAATCCAGTTGGCCAGCAACAGACGTACGGTGTACTTGGCCTGACGCTCGCGCGCTACTGGCGAGTGCCCGTTTTGAATATCCGATACATAGGCGTAGCCATAGGTCGGGTACCCCAATTCAGTCGCCCAGAGTTGCGGCACCTTGTGATAAGTCGACAGATCCTGATCCAGTGCGCGGTAATCCTTGAAGACCGTCTCAGGGTATTGCTGCCGGTAAGGATGCACGCCCACCGCGTCGGGTCCCATTTGAGTCGCACTGATGTCGCCGACGGAACGAATGAAACTGCGGTTGGCCTCTGTCACGCCGCCCGTGGCAATGATCGCTTTCGGATTGGCGCTCTTGGCTGCATTCACGGCGGTCTTCAGCAGAGTCCGATAAGCCGAGGGCGACGGATCTGCCAACCAGAATTGTTTGGAATCCTGCTCATTCCACACTTCGAAGCGAACTGCCGCTTTTTTGTAGCGAAGTGCCGACTGGTAGACATAGGTATGGAACGCTGCAAGCTGGGAAGGCGTTGTCGGCGCTTGCCTCGGACTATACAAATCATTGTCATAGCCCAGGATAAAAAGCGAGCCTAATCCCCGCTCCGCCAGATTGGAAACCAATGTGTCATAGGTCGAAAAATGCCAGCCGCTGGCGTTCTGTACCGATCCCCAAAAAAGGTCCGTGCGCACGAACGAGAATCCGACATCCTTGACCGCATCGAGCAATTTCATATCGCTGAGATCATGGATCGCCACGCCGGTGTCGGCGCGGGAAGCCGGAAACAAGGGCAACGCGGTGTACGTTCTTTCCGCAGAGTCTCGCGCACCATCCGGGGCGATCGTTGGCGTCGCGAGTGCTGGCAAAGCCTGGAGCGCAAAGCAACTCATGAAGACCATGATCGCTCGGCGATACAGGGCGTCTTTGGGATTCTTCATTCCGATGCTTCCGTTTTTGTTTTTACGACGGTCGCATTCCACGCGCCGCGCGCTGTCCGATCCGCTGGAAACGGGCGGCGGTTGCGCCTGATTTCCGGTTGCCGTGCGCGCCTAAGTGAGCGTGCGGGCAGAACCTCGGTCGTTTGCTCGAGCAACAAAGCACGGATCGTGACGCCCAGGAACAACAGGCAGCCGAGCGATTCGACAACGTCAGTCGTGATGCCGCTGATCAACAGGAAAAACAGCATGATCAAAAGACCCTTGTCTTCCGATACACGCAACAGCACGAATTTCGTCAGCAAGATCGCGAGAAGAAACGCTCCGAGCAGTCCGAAATTGGCGACTGCATAGAGAGCCAGGTTGTCCGCGTAGCCAACGTTGAAGCCAAAATCGCCCTTGTAAAAACCGGCAGCAGCACCGAACCCGCCAGGACCGATCCCCAACCAGATGAGCTTTTCCTGAAGCATGCCTTGCAGGATGCCCGGCCAAGTGTCCACGATCCGGTCCTGCAACGAAGAGAGCGCACCGGATCCGACCACGACATCGTTCACGGCAGTGGTGACAATATAGGATGCAAACGGCATGATGATCATCAACGCCGCCGCCCACATGCAAGCCTTTCTCAGTGTCGGCGCCCGTGCAATGCCGTACAGCGCGACCACGAGTGCCAGTGCGACGACCGTCGTCTTGTTTGTCGTTTGCCAAATGGCAACTGCCGACGCAACGAGCAACACGACCACCATGATCCGCGAGCGGACTCGAGACAGCAGCCACGTCATCATCAGTCCGATCAGCAGTCCAGTTGCGGCACTGCTGCGCCCGAATCCCGGCAACCGCTTTACGAAGCCGGTGTAATTCTGTTGAGCGTTGCCGATGTCAACTCCCCCAACATCCGCTTTCGTCCCGATCCACGGCAAGGGCATGAAATAGTTCACATAGACCCCCACCATGCACACCACCGCCAGAATGGAAAATGCGATCCGCACGGTACGTCCATTCAATATGGCAAGAGCGTCAGGCGGCGCCAACATGGCGAACAACATCGGCGAGACCAGCCAGAGCCAGAAAAATATAGCCGTCAGCTGGACGCCGTTGGCCAGCGACACGCAAGCCTGTACAGCGATGTATAAGCCGGCCAGGAGGTGGCCGATTCTAGGCGGCTGTTGCACGAGAAGCACCACGATGCAAATCAGCATCAAAACCTTTGGTGCGTAGAAAATCTGCGTCGCTCCGACGACCGACGCGTAGTAACGAAACGCTCCTGCCATTACGTCGCTAGCAACCGCGATAAAGAACGTGAAAGCCCAAAGTCTGTTTATCACTGGAGATCCATTCATTTTTTCACCATCGCACGATCGCCCGGGGATGCATAACCGTCTTAGATGCTTTGAAATGACGGACTTGATAAGTCGTTACACGCCCGGTATTGCACGGGCCCTAACTAAAAGACGACTCGCGGTAATCAGGGCCGGTCGGCAGCACTGCGTTAAAGCTGCAGCGTTCGGCACTAATGGCCGCGCCAACGATGACCTTGGCCGCATGAAGAATCGTATAGGTGTGAGAAATCGGCGAATGTACGGCGACGCACGCTAGGATAATTACGCCTAACGCGCACCTGTTATTCCGCCATGTAAGCGGAAAGTAAAGGGCATGTTCGCCTCACCGACAGCGCGCTCGGCAGCCGGTTGAGCAACGCCTCCGGCGTGATACGCCTTAGCGAGCGAGTTATTTACGGCAGGCGGGCGCCGCCGCGCGTAGGGGGCGGCTCACTGAATGGCTGTGGAAAAGGAGCAACGTTAAAACCCGGCGGCCCGGGCGAAAAGGGTCGTTGCCACCGAGGTACCGCCGCTTTCGAGCGGATATCAGATCGCGGCGGTATTGCCGATTGCGGGGGTTTCGGTCTCGCGCGGAGCACCGCTGCGGTTTTGCTGCGACGCACCATCGAAAGAAAGACCGATGAACCGGCGCACCACATTGCGCGTAATCCGCTGCACGACTAGATTGCTTTTCGCCTGGGTGTCGAGCAACACCCTCGCCCAGTCGGTCGTTCCGCAGTTGAAAACCTCCCCTTCGCTCAGCGTGCCCGCCAGATTCTTCGGGCGGAACATGCCGAAAGCGCCGATACCGCCCATCTCCCAACCGACAAGCTGCCGGGTGCTGGCGAGTGTTTCGAAGCCGGTGTGCGGTTCGTCTGGCGGCAGGCCGTCGACTTCGTAACCGACCAAGCGGTCGTCGGCCCCGAAGGTCTCGCCTTTTTTCAGACCGGTGCCCGTGAATACCCAATGTTCAGGTTGCGTGACCGTAAAACCGACTGCCTCGCGCTTGCGGTTTATCCAGCCGCCGCGCCAGCGTTTCCACCTGCCGTAATGGCCGCCGCCATAGGTGTAGCTCAGGCCGATCAGGTGGCGTTCGTTTCCGCATGCCCGTGGATCGTTGTTCGGCTTTTCCGTCAGCAAATCCCAGTCGCCTGCCAGCTTGCGCATGCCGACAGGGTTGCCCGCGGCATCACGGGAAAACCTCACCGGCCGGTAGCACGTATTGCCGCTGAACACCGCGAGATTGCCGCCCTGCTCGACGAAGCGCGCCACGTGCTCGCGCATCTCGTGGCTCCAGTACTCGTGGTGGCCGACGCTCAGCATGCAGCGATATTTCGTGAGATCGAGCGCGCTTCCCTCATGAAGATCGAGGTCGGTATAGAAATCGCATTCAACACCTTCCGCCCGCAGCCAACGAATGAACTTGGCGTCCCAATGCGAGAACTGCTGGCGTGGTGAGGCGGAATCGTACGGATCGACGGGCTCGCCGAGCTGAGCGCCAAAGCCACCGCCTGGACGGCGCAAGCTCACTTCCAGGGCGGCCGGACGGCGATGGATCGGGTCGTTGTAGTAGCAGCCGCCGCCAATGGAGTTGTACGCGTGGTAGGTTGCGACCGGCACGATATAGGCGATCGGCGCCGACGGAGTTCGCGGACGTACGACGACAAGCGCCATGCTGTCGCTTGATGGAGGCGCGCCGGACACAGGCTTGCGGCCGAGGCAACGGCGCCCGGTGTCGTCACGCGGTTTTCCCCCGGCCGTAACTTCATAAGCGACGGCCACGTATGCGCCGCTTGAAAGCGCCTCGGGAGCGGGCAGATCCGGCCGGATGCGGATGGTCGGCCAGTTCCAGTCATCGTCGAACTGCTCAGTTTCGTTGCTTCCCGCCGACTCAAAAATGTAATGCCCGTCCACCAGCGACGCTTTTACATTCTTCTGTCCCTCCACCGCCACGCCGCTGCAGAACAGAAGCAGTTCGTCGCCGGCCTGCTGATAAATCGCCACCCCGAAGCGGCGCTTCGGTTGCACTGCAAGTTCAAACGATTCACCGGCAGTGAAACTCGTGTGGATTGGATAAATCTGCATGGTCGGTTCCCGAAAAGACGAATTCCCTCAACGGCTGCTGGCGGTCGCACGCGTCGGAAGATTACCCAGGGGCTCGGGCTGGATCATCCGCGGTGCTTGGCGGGACGGCCTGAGCTGAAGGCCGAACGTGCGTTTGACGAGTGTCTTGGCCTGAAAGATCCGCCGATCGATAAAGATCCGGGACCGGTATTGCAGCGCCGGAAGCGTCCCGGCAGCCTGCGTTTGCGCGAAGCGGCTGTAGCGCGCGGCTATGGCGTCGATCATCGCCATCGATTCACGCAACGCGTTCGACGGTACGCGTGACGCCTCTACGCACGCATAGCGGAACGCCTTGTGGAAGATCGAAAGCCAGTACGTGCCAAGTGGTCCGGTGGCGCCGCTTTCGCAACGTTCAAGCGCTTCTTCCGCAACGAGTGCAATGCCCTGCGCCGAATGCAGCGTGGCGCGCTGCGTGATGCTGCCGGCGCGACGCCGGTAATAATAAAGGTCGTCGGCGAGGCGATACAGCGTGCGGGCGCGCGTATAGATGAACGGAATGACAGCGAAGTCCTCGTACACCCGGCCGACTGGAAAGTCGATGCCATTCCACAGTTCGCGGCGGTAGACACGCGCAACGGGAAACGCCTGGCAAACCTTGGCAAACTCCATGAGTGCAGGAAGATCACATACGCGCTTGCCGATCGTTGCAGGGTCGACGAGCTCCATGCGGTCGATTTGCTTACCGTCCGTATTAACGATCCCGAGATTGAATTCGATGATATCGGCGGAGTCGGCGCTCAGCAGCGGCAGAATTATTTCCGAGAAACGCACGTCCCAGACATCATCCGCATCGAGAAAACCGATATACGGCGATGTTGCGACCGCAATGCCTGCATTGCGTGCGGCGCTCACCCCGTGGTTTTCCTGATGAATCACTTTGATATGACGGCCGGCCTCGGTTTCTTGCACTGCCCGGATACGTTCGAGCGTGTGATCCGTTGATCCGTCGTCCACTACGATGAGCTCAATCTCCTTTGCACGCGATTGTTGCAACGCCGATGTTAGCGATGCGCCGATGAAATGCTCGACGTTGTATGCGGGAATGACAATCGACAACAACGCTTTTTGCATGGTTTCCCCTTGGCCGCAGTCTCTAACAGCCCTTGTTCGTTTTTGGCGCGACGTCAGGAATGTTTCCCATAACCCCGACAAAAATGCGCCCTAAGGCAATCGCCCAGATTCTTACACAGATTCTTACGTCTAGTAAGGATGGTAGCGAAGCCTTGTGGCCGGAGATGTGCGGCGCCCAACGTTAATTGCGATCAGGAGCGCTTAACCTTAAATCATGCAAGTTTCATGCGCTGGTGCCCATATAGAAGCTGAATGGAAGGGAGAAGCCGATGACGATTCCCGCTGATATTCACTAATCGCGGAAAGCATAAATAGCGCGATCCAGTCCCGGACACTTTGAAACAGCCGCGGCAGGGGGAGTCGCCATCGCGTCACTCCCGCGCGAGTTCGACCCGACACGATGCACTCGAAAACAACGTTTTATGCGCTGAATCGCACGGAGTGCTGATTTGTAACATGGTGTAGTAAAGGCAAATCCAACTAGATCCGGAGGCCTATTTTGAATCACGCCACAACCGCCGCCGCTGCTTTGTCACCGAGCCAAAAAGAACGCTTTTGGCAAGATGGTTTTATGCGGCTAGAGCAAGTAGCGAACCTTGACGAACTTGCTGCGCTGCGGCGGGTGGGTCAACGCTTGCTTCAGAGTAAGGCAGGCTTTCGAGAAGGATTGCTTTTCGACTTCTATCCCGAGCATACGGAGTTCGATGAGCCCAAGCTCGCGCAGTTGCACCATCCGTCAATGCTGGACCGCAGTATCGCTGAGACGGAACTGCGCCGTGCCGCGCATCGAATTGCAGTGCAATTGCTCGGCAACAAGGCACGCTTCGTCAGCGACAGTTTCTTCTACAAGCCGCCTCATGCCGATGCGGTGACGCCGTGGCATCAAGACGAAGCGTTCACCGATCCAAGCATTGAATACCGCGAGATCAACTTTTGGTTTCCGTTGCAAAATGTGTCGCTAAAGAACGGCTGCCTGCAGTTCATTCAAGGCTCACACCTAGGACCCGTGTTGCCGCACCAGCCGATCGGGGGCGACCCGAGCACTCACGGCCTTGAATGTTTCGACGGCTTCGATCCCGCCAGTGCGGTTGTCTGTCCGCTCGATCTTGGCGGTTGCACAATTCACGCCGGGCGGACGTTGCATCACGCAGGCCCTAACCATTCAGACGCGCCACGTTACGCGTACGCCATGGTGTTCGGCCTGCCGCGACGCGCGGCGAAGACCGTGCGGACGTTCCCGTGGCACAGCGACCGGGAGTTGTCGCGCGGCATGCGTGTGGATCAGTCGCGCTCCCGCGGTTTCTATCTGCCCTACCTGTATCGGAAAATGCGCGAGTTCGACACCACGAGTGCGTATGAGTGGCGCCTCGCTGCGCGTCGTCTTGCGAAGCTCGTGGCGAAGCGCCAGCGGCGGGCGTGATTCAACTGAGCACAACATTATTCGATCTGGATAACGTTCTCTTATCTAAAGGGGAACTTCATTGAAGACGACAGCCGGAGTTGTGCCGCATCGACTGTCCCATGTCGATGCAATTCGGGCCGTGGCGGTTCTGCTTGTCATGTGGGCTCATTACGCCGACAAGTTCGGTCCGATTGCAGGTTCCGAACAATGGTTAAACACGACACAGTACTACGGCAATTTCGGCCGTATCGGCGTTGTCGTGTTTTTCGCGCTGAGCGGATTGCTCATACCCAACAGCTTGAACGGCCCCATTGGCGCAGGCACGCGCCAATTCATCATTCGAAGGTTTCTCCGCCTCTATCCGACCTACTGGTTATCAATCCCGCTTGGCTTCTTCGCCTACTGGATGCTGTTCAATAAGCATATGGACGTTGCAGGATGGCTAGCCAACGCAAGCATGATTCCGGACGCGCTAGGCCACCCTGAAATGATGGGTCACTACTGGACGCTGGAAACCGAACTCGTATTTTATGTTCTGTGCCTCGGATTATTCTGGTTAGGCGGAATTCAGCAGATGCGCGTCCTGTGCATCGTTTGCGTTGCATTAAGTGCCGCCTTCGTCGTCACTTCCGCACTTCACGTCATTCCCGCCAATGCCTTGGGTCAGTACAAAGGCATGCTCTTTCATCTATCAATCATGTTCTGGGGTGCTTGCTACCGCAAAGCATCCGACCACCCGAATGAACGGGTGGTGCTCGGATTGCCAGGGGTGCGGGCGCTGCGCGCGGACTGGTCCTACAAAAGGGCATTCTTGAGCGTAACTGGAACCGTAGTCCTCGTTTCACTATTGATTGGCGCAGTCGCGGTCAAACAGCATGATGTTGAGCACATCATCCAGTCGTTTAGCTACCTGGCCGGATTGGCGATCTTCGGCACACTGGCGTCCGTCTGGAAAATCCATCTGCGACTTTTTGCATGGCTCGGCAAAATCAGCTATTCGATGTACCTGCTGCACGGCATACCGCTCTACGTGATCTTCTGGTTGTGCAGCCGGGAAGGTTGGAAAGGCGCCCCGCTCGCCGTCTATATGATTCCCTCAGCAGTGTTAGCGGTCGGCATTTCGTGGGTGAGCTTCAGCGCAGTTGAAGCTCCGTGCATCTGGTTCGCCCATGCGCTGACGTCGGCTCGGCGAGCGAAAGCGCCCGATGCCGTCGATGCCGGCGAACCCGCACAAGAAAAATGGCCCACGGTGGCCGCGGCCCGCCCGGAAAACTTGTTGCCCGAGTCTGAGCATGGTTCAGGCGATACACCACCTTTGCCCGGTATGCAGGACAACGTGCTCTTATCAAAATAGCGCTCTGCTTCTTACGACGCGTCCGACTTAATTCAAACGAGATCGATGTACGCCAGATAGTCCGAAGCGATCCGACGCTCTGACCAACATCGGACAGCACGACGAACCTCGACGCGACTCCGAAAGTCCAAGCCGAATCGCTCCTGATGATCTGCATCCTGGATTCGGCAAGATGCAGTTCTGGTTCTAAGTAGAATGGCACTTACTTAAGCCCGTGGCGCGTGCCCATATTGTCGGACGCGCTCGCGTGCGATGTGACGAGGCTCTTTCAGCCATGGGTAAGACTTCGGTCTTCGTTTGCGCATTCGTGGTTCGATGCGACCGGGACGATTCCCAACGCAAGACTGCGCGATCAGGTTGAACAGCAGACTCTGGTCGTGGGTTGCTGCCAGACCTCGGGCCAGCCATTCAGTCCATAACTGCACGGTGTGTTTGAAACTCAGTGTTCTCGGATCGGTGGCATAGTGGCTCGCGGCCTGAGCCATCAACAACCGAATCACGTTATAGGCCAGCAGATGGACCCAGATCTCCTTCTCGTTCATGTGGGCAGTCTGGCAATGCAGTACGTCCATACCCATCGTCGTCTTGATGTTACGTAGATCCAGTTCCACGTTCCAACGCCTGGCGTACAACTGCGAGAGCTCCTGTTTGC
>NZ_JBLKRU010000096.1:0-11706 GCF_047608185.1 Caballeronia eucalypticola | reverse complement strand
CCCGGTCAGTGCCGCAGATCTGGCGCTCATGCGCCGGATCGACGAGTTGCACCTGGAGCATCCGTTTGCCGGCGCGCGCATGTTAATGCGCTTGCTCAAGAGAGAGGGCATCGCGATTGGACGCAAGCACGTCGGCACGTTGATGCGCAAAATGGGCATCGAGGCGCTGTATCGCAAGCCGAACTTGAGCCGCAAACATCTGGCTCACAAGATTTGGCCGTACCTGTTGCGCGATCGGAAGATCGAGCGCAGCAACGAGGTGTTCGCATTGGACACGACATACGTGCCTATGGCACAGGGCTTCGTCTATCTCACTGCTGTGATCGATTGGGCCAGCCGCCGTGTTTTAGCCCACCGAGTCGCGATCACGATGGAAGCTGAGCATGCGGTGGCAGCGCTTGAAGAAGCGTTCGCGAAGTATGGATTGCCTGAGATCGTCAATACCGATCAAGGCAGCCAGTTCACCAGTACAGACTTCACCGACGCGGTCCGCTCGCGTGGGATCGCTCTGTCGATGGACGGCAAGGGAAGCTGGCGGGACAACGTTTTTATCGAACGGCTGTGGCGCAGCGTGAAGTACGAAGAAGTGTATTTGAAGGCTTACGAATCTGTCGCACACGCAAGGAAGTCAATCGACCATTACCTGACGTGGTACAACCAGCAAAGGCCTCATTCAAGTCTGTCGGACAAGACCCCGGATGAAGCTTACTTCGCGATGCTGCCCGCGATTAAATCGGCAGCGTGACCGCCCAGCGTTCCACTTAAAAATCGAAAAAACTGTCCGAATGAACGGGGCCACGTCTCACCGGGGGCAACATGAATCGGTCATCCCAACACGCGTTGTTCGAGCGCCATCCGCGCTTGCTGCGTTACCTTCGGGAACAAGGTAGGCAGGGACACGGCACGTTCGAATGTGACGATGGCTGGTTTGCATTTCTCGATGAGGCGTTATCGAGCTTCGAGCAAGCTGTTGTCGACATTCCGACGAACTCGGACGACTACCTGGATGTGACGATGGTCAAATCTAAATTCGGCGAGTTGCGGATTGTCATGACTGGCCGCAGCTCAATTCCGAACTTTGAGGACATCTATTGCGCGTTCCAGCAGAAAGGCAAAACGACCTGCGAATTTTTGCGGAAAACCTGGCGGGATCACAAACCATAGCGGTTAGTTCGCGGTTAACTGCGGCAACTGCGTTCCGCCCAGCTAGGCGCTGGCCCACTCACTAACCGAAGGAGCACTCGTTTGCCTCGCGCTAAGCTGCAACGACGCCCGGTATCAAAGAGACTCACCGATCGACGATCGTTGATAAGATAACGAGCAATCCTTCGGACCGAGGCCCCATGCGCATTTTCGTCGACACCGAATTTACGGATTTCATCGATTGCGATCTCATCAGCATTGGGCTGGTAGCCGACGACGGTCGCGAGTTCTACGGTGAACGATCGGACTTCGATATGCGCGCGTGCAGTGAGTTCGTCAGGGCAGCAGTGTTGCCGCAACTCGGCCAGTCTCCGGACCGCGTGTTCACACGTGATGCGCTCGCCGTTGAGGTGCGTGCATGGCTTGATCAACTTGCGCTTGAGGAAACATTGACGCTCAGTTTCGATTACGGTGCCGATTGGGAATTGCTGATGGATCTGGTGGGTGAACTGCCGGAGAATAGCTTGGCCGAACAGGTCAATGCCTGCCTGGATCCGGAGCGATCAGAGAAGTACTACCGTGAGCACGGTGGTCGTCATCACGCACTGTGCGACGCGCGCGCGAACCGATATGCGTGTTGCCTTCTTCCAAGCGGATAAGCACAAGCGGCATTAATGGATTGACGTCTGGCGTCATTCCCGATGTTGATGATGATGTGTGGTTTCCTTCCATTTTTCATTTTTTCAAATTGGACCGAAACCCCTATTTTTTCAACACCTTAACCGTGCACGCGGATGACCGCTGGCGCGCATTGCGCTAAGCTATAGCAATGTTGCAGCAGCGGTAATGGAGTACGCCATGGATACGAAAACTGACGACCTGGGCCTGCCCATCATCAAGGATGACGAACGCTGGACGGAAAAACGCGCCCGACAGCGGCGCGATCGCGCAGACCTCCGGGCAGGCATTCGCAGGCAGGAATCGATGTTTTTGTTTTCGGGAGAAATCATGCGGCAGGTGGTCATCACGCACCGGTCGGTGGAATATTGACTGGTCCCAAGGAAGTCGCGATTTCCAGTAATTTACTGCAAAAAATTGTCGAAAGAACTGGCGATGACGTTGTGCTTGTCGGTGGCCAAGCGCTTGGTTTTTGGGCGCAGCATTACGACATCGGCTTGCAATTGGCGGAGTTCGGAGGATCTGTTTCCAAGGACGCGGATTTTCTCGGCAAGAGGAAACACCTCGATGCGATAAAAGACGGTTTTGGCGATTCTGCCAAAATAGAGTTGGCGCCACGTCGGGGTTTGACGGCGCTAGTGGGAAGCGTGCAGATCAGGTTATCCGACGCCGAATTCGTCAACATCGACGTGATCCATAAAGTGCATGGTCTTGACACGAACCATGTCATAAAAACCGCAACGAAGGTGAAAGTGGGAGATGCATTCATCCTCATCATGCATCCGCTCGACGTGTTGGAAAGCCGCGTTGCCAATCTCGCACACCTTAAAGACAAGCAGCAGCCCGGCAGTAACGGGAAGGTGCAGGCGCATCTTGCTATTTGCGTAGCGCGCCGATACGTGGAAGAGCTAGCCGTTGATCCGGGAAAAGAGGCACAGGCGTTGCGCGCGATCGAGAAGATCGTATCAATCGCGAAGAGTGGTGCCGGAAGGCGTGTCAGCCGCGACTATGCTGTTCGGTTCTTCTCGGCCATTCCCGAGAGATCGATTCGAACCGAGGAGTTCCATCATCGCCGCTGGCCGCAGATTTGCGACGAACTCGCGACGGCCGCTGCCCACGGCAAGGAACAAAAACCTAACGATTCGCCCCCTGAGGACGAAAAGCACGACCCGTGCAGGTAAGCGCATGACTGGCGGCGGCATACATTGTCCGATACCGCGCAAACAGATACGCAATGGGAGGCGACCATGCTGAGAGTCACGATTGAACTACTGCCGGATGGCAATGAAGAGGCGGCCCGACCCTTGGGCGAGCTAACTATCGCGAACGACGACACCGGTACGCCCTTGAACGGGCACTATGACACGCAGCTGACAACGTTCGACCGCTACGGCGGGTCTTTCGTGCGAACCGGCCGCGTCGAGGACTTCAACCGCGAGCGCAGTGCCGTCGATCTGGTCATGTTCGCGCTCGAAACGCTCAATCCGCTCCGGCGCTCTATGACGATGGGAACGCCGACACCCTAACGAACGCTACAGAATTGAAGCATCGGTCATCGCCGCGACAGCCGCCAAAGCAGTTACCACGCGATTGTCGGTGACCGGTTCGCACGTTGTCGTTCAGCGTCCCTCGTCTTGAAAATCCGAGTTCGTGCCGACTCGACAAATACGTTTCGGTCGACGAGACCTTGGCTGGAGCGTGGGGCAGTTACTCTGAATAGATGCGAGTATGAAGAACGAAGAGCGAATGAATTTCGAATGCGAGCATTGCGGCACGCTGTTTGACCGCCATCTATTTGACATTGCGAAGTCACTCGAGCGAGTCGACTACCTCGGGCCGATTCCATCGAATCCGCTACAACGCGGGCTTTTTCGTTTCCACACTCGCTGCGCACGCTCTCTGAAGTATCATCGCAAGCCCACCGATTGACGTTCCGCCGCATCCGCCACGACTCAAAACTATCAGGCGATCCTCGAACGGATTCATCGCGAGATCGAACCGTGGCGCAGCTTCGGCATGGCGATCGCCACACCGGCCGGCGAAGTCTTCCGTACGGGCCAAGCCGACACTCGGTTTTCGATCCAAAGTATTTCGAAGCTATTCGCCAGCACGATGGCTTTCCGGCTGCTCGGAGATGAACTCTGGGAACGCGCCGGCCGCGAACCGTCCGGGACACCGTTCAATTCGCTGGTGCAACTCGAAGCCGAGCGGGGTAAGCCGCCTAATCCGTTCATCAACGCTGGGGCGCTGGTCGTCACCGACGTACTGTGCCGACGCTTCGTCAAGGCCGAGACCGCTCTGGTTGAGTTTCTGCGGCGACTGACCGGGGAGGCAACAATCGACTACGATTTGCGCGTCGCACAGTCCGAACTGCGGCATGCAGATCGCAACCAAGCTATGGCGCATTTCATCGCGAGCTTTGGCAATATGGAAATGCCTGTCCATGCTGGAAATGCCTGTCCATGCGGTAGTTGATGCGTATTGCCGGCAATGTGCGATCTCGATGAGTTGCGTCGAACTGGCGAAGGCCGCCTTGTTTCTGAGTAATGGCGGCGTCGTACCATCGACCGGGGAGCGCATCCTCGACAGCAGTTCGACCAAGCGTCTGTCGGCGCTGATGTTGACCTGCGGCACTTACGACGCTGCAGGCGACTTCGTCTTTCGCGTCGGCTTGCCAGCTAAGAGTGGCGTCGGCGGCGGCATCGTCGCGGTGCTGCCGGGCGAAATGGCGGTCTGCGTCTGGTCGCCCGGCCTCGACGCGAACGGCAACTCACTTGCCGGCGCGAAGTCACTGGAAACTTTGACCACACTTACCGGGCAGTCCATCTTTTAATACCGCCGTGGCGGATAGCCTTCGCGGTTTATCTTCACATAGCGCTGAAGCGAGCGGTGCCGAATATTTTCTCCGGCTGGAGTTGTTAAGGATTGTTGGACGCCCGCCCGCCGGCGCCGGGGTAGTCACACGCCTGCGGTATAGGGCAGGCGTCCAACAATTCTTAACAATCAGTGACAGTGGAGCAGTGGAGCACGCCGGAGTCAACGCAGCAAAGCGTTGGCCGCCCGGATTATTTCGCATGGCTGCGGCAGCAGTTTCACTTACCTAGCAAGGTTTTCACCGTTTCTGGCGCTCGACAAAAGGTCATCTCTTCCAGTGGCAGCCGAAATCGGATCCTTGAACTTGGAGAACAGTTGGACGCTCATATTCGGCGTGACATTGCGCAGATCCAACGCTTGTACGCTTTCGGTCGATTTTGACCTGCGAGCATGCGCGCGCGGGATACCACTGCTCAGTTGAAGCTGAGTGTGCCATCGGTGACTCTCCATAGAGACAGGGGATTACTGTCTTGCAACGCCAATGGGAGAAGATCGGATGGCATATTTTCGTAGCATACTGGTCGCAAGAATCTGTCGATCGCCGTCGCGCCAACCGATGTAAAGCGACTGTCGGAAGTCGCAGGGTAAGGACCTCCATGAATCGTTGCAAATCCGATCTCTACCTGATTGGCGAACTTATTGAACAAAATTCGATTGGTTTTTCGTTCCAATATTGGAATCAATAATTTTGCAACTTCGTGGTCAGGAGGTTCGGTATGGAGTGACATGGTAAGTTGTCCTTGAAATGAAGCAGCTAAGGCTACCAGTTGTTCAACACTTGCGCAACGAACAAGCACTCCGGCGGGGCCAAACATTTCTTGCGCTAACTTTGGGTCCGCCAGAAGCGCTTCGCCGCTCAGTTCGAAAATCTCGGACTGACCGTCATACTGCTTTTCGGGCGAGGGCCCTTTCGAAATGGAGACAATTTCGTGTCCCGTCCGTGTTCTTTCGGCCGCCCGCGCGAAGTGCTCCGAGATACCTGGACTCAGCATCGTTTCTGGGGATTTCTGTGCGAGCGCGGTGCTCAAGGCAGACCTAAGATCGTCAAAACCGTCTCGCTCGATCGCGAGGATCATTCCTGGCTTCAGGCACATTTGACCTACACCCGAGGTCATCTGATCGACAAATCGAGCCGCGATGTCTGACGCGCGCGCTTTGAGTGCGCCGGGGAGGACGAAATTTGGATTAACGCTCGTCATCTCAGCGAATACCGGAATCGGTTCTGCGCGTTGGGCCCCACGACGAACCAAGGCCATGCCTCCGCCCTCTGAACCGGTAAATCCCACGGCTTTGATCAGCGGGTGGTCGACCAACGATTCTCCAGTCTCGTTTCCGGCGCCAATGAGCAGGGAAAAAACGCCTTCGTGAAGTCCGGAGTCCTTGACTGCCTTTTGAATTGCTCGACCGACCAGCTCAGAGGTGCCCAGGTGCGAGCCATGCGCTTTTACTATCACAGGGCAACCAGCAGCCAGCGCCGAGGCAGTATCTCCGCCAGCGACCGAATAAAGAATTGGGAAATTGCTTGCCCCGAAAACGCCTACCGGACCAATTGAAATCTTTTGCATCCGCAGATCAACACGCGGCAACGGCTTTCTAGCAGCATCAGCCGAATCGATCGTTGCTTGACGCCAGCGACCTTGACGCACGACATCGGCAAACATTCTCAATTGCGCTGCCGTGCGCCCAGCCTCGCTTTTCAATCGAGCTCGTGTGAGGCCCGTTTCAGCCGCCGCTCGCTCGTAGAGAGCATCATCGAGTTCGAGAAGATTGTCGGCAATCGAGTCAAGAAACGCGCTGCGAATTTCCGGAGATGTGCTGCGGTATGAATCGTAGGCTTCGTCTGCAAGTATGCAAGCGTGGTTCACGTCTTCGGTAGTGGCCGCGCCGAAGGGAGGATCGATTTGCATGCCTAACGTTGGATCGAACGCTCGCACGGTGCCAGCCGTCCCAAAGATGCACGCACCTCCAATTAACATTTTCCCGGTAACTTTCATGGTTTCTCGTCGTGAGTGGAGGTGCACAGATGCGATATATAAAAAGCGACGGCCAGGCTAAAGCGTCTTGGCGAATCCCGTATACGGCTTCAGTTCGATCAGCGACTCGATCACCAGTTTTCCTTCCTTCATTAGAGGCAGGTCCAAAACTAGCACACGAGCCGTCGCAACGTTCTCGACCTCCATGAACATGCAAGCACCCGAGGCATCGACGCGCGACCAGTTGACGAATCAAACCTTCCGCTTAACAGTCATACACGTAGCTCACTTCCTCCTTGATACCGGTCGCTTCTATCACTTGATCCTTTTTTTGCGCGCTTCGTCCAATGACGCAAAGTACTTGCATTCTGATTTCCTCAAGAGATGTGTTTCATGCCGGAAAAAATCTTAAGCAAATCTTCCGTTGTTAAAATTGCGTGTGCGAACGAAGGGCCGTTAATTTCATGCGCAGCGTGCATTGCCTCTTTGCTAAACGCGGCCGTGGCATCCTTGACAAGTGTCACGTGGTAGCCCAATTCCATCCCGAATCGGGAGGTCGATTCGATACATGTGTTCGCGAGCATCCCAATGACGACGATCTTGTCGATACCGAATTGCTTGAGTTGATGGTCAAGATCGGTGTTGGCGAATCCGCTCTGTGCCCAGTGCTCTTTGATGATGACATCACCGGGCTGCGGCTTAAAGTCGTCGTGAAACTCACCACCATGCGAGTTTTTGGCAAACGTCATGCGTTTTCCAGACGCAACCTGTGTGTGCGTGGGATATTTCCAACTATCGAAGTCGCCTGGCTCCCAGCGATGATGAGGAACGTAAAATATCTTGACGCCAACAGCCCGAGCTTCGGAAACGATGCTGCGCAAGTGGTCCAGCAAATGAACCTCTTCGGCGACCGCCCTGGCAAACGGCCAGAGCTTTCCGCTCGGCGCAAGGAAATCATTGTATGGGTCGATTAACAAAATCCCAGTTCTACTGCTAACATAATTTTCGTCGCTCAATTCCTTCTCCTTTAATTGAAGGTATACGCACGTGAAACCGCTGCGGTTTTATTTCCGACAGTGTGTTTTTCGACACTGTGCGCACATGGTGCGAATGCATATGAGACGCATCTCTTGCGGTGGCGCAAGCAGAACGATTTAAGTGCCGAAAGTAAACCTCCGCAATTTCGAGTCACGGCACGCAGCGCTGAGCCCCGCTTATTTCCCGTGGTAAATGTAGGTAGATTTCTTCGCGTTCGAAATCTGCAGTGTGACCCTGTGGGTCAGTTGATTGAACGCTTCTTTTTTTTCGACCTCTGCTGGCTTTGGATGTGAAGAATTGATGCTTTCCAGAACGGCATAACATGAATACACCAGCGAACGCTGATCAGATATGTCGGATGTTATCTAACGCCCTCGGCTCAATCAAAGAAGTGACGGGCAACCACGCTTCGTAGCCGTAGCGGTTGTCAGTCGGATTGCGTTGCCTCTTTGTTCGACAAATTCGTATAGCCGCGGCTTCCTCCGGAAATCCGCAACGGATCAACGCGCAGCCGGACGTGTTGAAAAGCATCGACCAACCGCCGCGGCCGTTGCACATCAGTACCCATCTAACAAACATCGGAGGGAGATTCTTCAGAAAATGTAGCTTCAAATTTAAAAGTAGTCAAGACGATGTTTTCGCTAGTACGGGGAGCTGTATGCCTTGCGGGGGGACCAATCGAAAAAAGACTTGCCTGTAATGTTCCCGTGACTATCCCTCGGTGAATGGTATGGGATGGGATGTCATTGCAGATACGGTTTTCCTATTTCCGAGCAATGCTGTGTTGGGTGATCGTTGGGCTTTCTGATACCGTGTGAAATCTGTGTGGCACGTATCGGTCTGACGCTTTGCAAGCGCAAACCGTAATGTCCTCACAGCTTCTCGTGCTTCGGCTGCGACGCCTGGAGACGAATGGCATCATTTGAAAAAATGTCTATTGGCAAAGTCTTCCGAGCAGCGAGCACCATAAAACTTCCAAAAGAACGAGCTCCGGACATTGTGTTCCATCTCCTTGGTTCTCGGGGCCTGAAGTGGGGCGATATGCGTTTGATGAAACCCCGACGTTCGCCTTCGTAACAAACTTACTTGATAGAAGGTAGCCTCGGTGTTCAACGTTGGAGGGTTTGAAAAACGCTTTTGCTTCGAGGACGCTGAACAACAAGCAGCCATGCTTTTGCGAAAGAGAGGGCGCAGCGTCAAACTGAGCTTGCCGCGCTAAAGGGAGAGAGGGCTGTCCGCCATCAGGGTTGGTCGTTGGTCGCAAAAGGGTTCCTTTTGCTGCGACTCTTACCTCACTAGCGGGACGGGCATCGGGTGTACGTGCGAACCCGACGAAGCGGATGAGCATTGTCGAGTTTGGCACGAATCGGGCATATGCAAAGAGTCGGGAAGTAGCTATTGCAGCATGACGTGGAATGTTACGTCCCGCGAAGGAGAGCGATATCCTAGTAATTCCGGGGAATGTCGATCCTGATGTCCGGCCGGTTGGGAAACAAAATGGCGTTGACAGAGGGTGATGGACGCCATAAACTAACTTTTAAATTAGAAGTGATGATGCGATGTCAGAGTCATGAAAAATAAAAATCTTGGGCTTTCTTAGATCATCTACTTAGAATTACGAACGGATATTAGGGCAGTGGGATGTCGATAGGCGCCCGCACGAAGTCCGTAGGGTTTACCAATCCGCTTCGGTAGTTGAATCTCATGTTTGCGATCTGGGTATTAGCGAGCGCCGTGGATATGTCTTCTGAATTTGTATGTGTCGTTGGATACAAGGCTTACAGGTCTCTAAAAAGTCTAACAGGTCGTCAATTCGCGACGGGTTAAGACTCAAGCAATCTTGGGATGACATATGAAAAAGGATTTGACGGTTACAGATCAAGTGGACGTCGATGCTCGGAAACGAGGAGAGGGGCGAGTCGCGATTGTTACGGGAGGTGCGGGTGGGATCGGGCGCGCGATCGTTGAACGCCTGGCACTCGATGGCCTGAGCGTCGCATTGTGGGATATCGATGGGTCCGCTGCTCTTGCGATTGCCAATGAAATACCAAACTCAATGGCCGTTGCTGTCGACGTCACCGACGAGATGTCGGTGGCCGGAGCTATTGCGCTCGTCCTTGAAAAGTTCGGGCGCATCGACGTCCTGGTAAACGGCGCCGGACTGGTGGGGCCGACGGTGGCCGTCCAAGATTGCGATGTGGATGCTTGGCAAAAGACAATTGACGTCAATCTGAGAAGCGTCTTTCTTTGCTCGCGAGCAGTAGTTGCTCCGATGCTTGAGACGGGGTTCGGGAGAATCGTCAATATCTCTTCGATCGCGGGCAAGGAGGGAAATCCTTTCATGTCGGCTTACTCGTCTGCCAAAGGCGCCGTTATCGCATTCACGAAGTCCATGGGAAAGGAACTTGCGAAGGGTCCAATTTTAGTGAACTGCATCGCACCAGCGATCATTGAAACTGATTTTTCAATGAAAATGGCAAAGGATGTCCTTGACAATAGCCTGGCAAAAATCCCACTGGGAAGGACTGGAAAACCTCATGAGGTCGCCAGTCTTGTTTCCTGGCTGTCGTCGGACGAGTGTTCATTTTCTACTGGTGCAACATTCGACTTGTCCGGGGGGCGTGCAACATACTAGTGAGGGGAACGCTCCGAACAAATTTTAAATTTGGAACGCACGAAGTCTTTACGAGAGCATTCCAAATGAGACCAGGCACCTCTGGCTAAATAAAATCTGATCCTAGTCAGCCGGTATGCGACTCCAGCGACCGCCGGACGTCTCGTCGAGCGATTAAAAAAATTGCTTGGTCGGCGGAATTTATGGGTGGTTTCGTAGTTCAGGTATGGTTCTTTTGAACGATGTTATGCGCAGGTGCAGGCTTATCCACCGAGCTTGCCTGTGGACAAGCCGAGGTGCGGCGGTCTCAAGTCGAAGTGCAACAACTGGTCTAATGTTTAGATGACGTTGCGAGATCCGCTGCTTTTAGTGTCGCGGCAAATACCTCGAAGGGTGAATGAAACGCATGCGTAGCACGAGGGCGGTTGTTCAAGCTGTCTGCAATGACGTCGAGGTCGGCCTGACTATGGACGGAAAGGTCGGTGCCTTTGGGCAAGTACTCGCGCAACAGGCCGTTGGTATTTTCACAAGTTCCTCGCTGCCACGGGCTGTGTGGATCGCAAAAATAGACATTCACGCCTGTTTGAGCGGCAAGTTCTTGATGCCGTGAGAGTTCACGCCCCTGGTCGTAAGTGAAGCTGTGACGCAAGTGCTCGGGGATCGAGTTGAGCTTGGCGGAGAAGCCAGCCAGTGCAGATTCGGCTGTGGCATCGTCCATCTTAGCCAGCAGCACTAGACGGCTGGTTCTCTCCACCAACACGCCCACTGAAGAGCGATTGCCTTCGCCTTTAATGAAGTCGCCCTCCCAGTGCCCGGGCATCACGCGATCCTCTATTTCAGGTGGGCGCACGTGAATGCTGACCATATTTGGAATTTGCCAGCGGCGATCACTACCCCGTGTCCGCGACATACGGGCGCGATGAGCACGACGCAAACAAGCAATGAGTTGACGCCGTAGTTCGCCGCCTGGGTGGGCGTAGATAGTGGTGTAAATCGTTTCGTGCGAGACCTGCAAAGTCGGATCGTTTGGGAACATACGCTTGAGGACTCCAGAGATTTGCTGAGGCGACCAACGCCACTCCAGCAGCGTGAGGACGACCCTCCAGCAAGCGCTGTGAGGCCCGAGTTTGGGCGCGACCGCACTGTTGGATCGTCGGGCCGAACTGAGTGCGTGCGCCGCTGCTGGGACATAACCAAGCACAGAACTATTGCGCCTGAGTTCGCGGCTAAGGGTAGAGGCCGAGCGCCCGAGTATTCGGGCCATGGCCCGAATACTAGAACCCCGTTGACGTAGGCTCGCAATCTCCAAACGTTCCTCAGCTTGCAACTGCTCGTACTGATTTGCTTTATGCATTACAACACCTTATACGCTTTGGTGTTGCGCTT
>NZ_JBLKRU010000095.1:0-11964 GCF_047608185.1 Caballeronia eucalypticola | reverse complement strand
GAGGCGCTGGATGCAGTCACCGAACACGTCGGCCGGGATCGCGCGCAATACCTTTATGACCGCCTCGCGGAGCATGCGCTTTCGTTGGGTATCGAGTCGTCACGTGCGCGTGTCACGCCTTATATCAACACCATTCCTGTTGCAGAGCAGCTGCGTTATCCGGGCAATCTGGAGATCGAGGAAAGGCTCGCCGCCGCGTTGCGCTGGAATGCGCTCGCGATGGTCGTGCGCGCCAACAAGGCTTACGGCGAGCTTGGCGGTCACATAGCGAGCTATGCGTCCGCAGCCGATCTCTTCGAAGTGGGCTTCAATCATTTCTTCCGCGCGGCTGCACCGGACGCGGGCGTGGGCACGGGTGGCGATCTTGTCTATTTCCAGCCGCATTCATCGCCGGGTGTGTATGCCCGCGCGTACCTCGAAGGCTTTCTTAGCGAAGAACATCTGGAGCATTACCGGCAGGAGATAGCAGGACCCGGACTGTGTTCGTATCCGCATCCGTGGCTCATGCCGGACTTCTGGCAGTTCCCCACGGGCTCGATGGGCATCGGTCCGATCAACTCGATCTATCAAGCGCGCTTCATGCGTTACCTGCAAAACCGCGGCCTTGCGAAGACGCAGGACCGCAAGGTGTGGGGCTTCTTTGGCGATGGCGAGATGGACGAGCCGGAATCGATTGGCGCGTTATCCCTCGCTGCGCGCGAACAACTCGACAACCTGGTGTTCGTCATCAACTGCAATCTGCAGCGGCTCGACGGACCGGTGCGCAGCAACGGCCGCATTATCGACGAGCTTGAAGCGCAGTTCATTGGCGCGGGCTGGAACGTGATCAAGGTCCTGTGGGGTTCCGACTGGGACGCGCTCTTCGCACGCGATCAGACGAACGCGTTGCTGCGTGCGTTCGCCCATACGGTCGATGGCCAGTTCCAGACCTTCTCGGCCAACGATGGCGGTTATAACCGCGAGCGCTTCTTCGGCCAGAATCCCGAACTCGCCGCGCTGGCTTCGCATCTGAGCGATGAAGATATCGACGGCTTGCGCCGTGGCGGCCACGATGTGCGCAAACTGCACGCGGCTTACGCGAAGGCGCTGGGTCATCGAGGCCAGCCAACCGTGATCCTTGCCAAGACGATGAAAGGCTTCGGCATGGGTACATCGGGTCAGGGCAGGATGACGACGCACCAGCAAAAGAAGCTTGGCTTCGATGACCTGAAGGCGTTCCGCGATCGTTTTCGCCTGCCGCTGTCGGACGCCGATGTCGAAGCGGTCAAATTCTACAAACCTGCGGAAGACAGTCCGGAGATGCAGTACCTGCACGCACGGCGCGCAGGTCTTGGAGGTTATCTGCCCAGAAGGCGGAGAGTGGCGTCGGAGGCGCTGATCGTCCCGCCGATGACAACCTGGGGCCAGTTCGCCATCGACGCGGCCGGCAAGGAGATGTCGACCACCATGGCGATCGTGCGCATGTTCGGTACGCTGATGAAGGATGCAACGCTGGGCCCTCGCGTGGTGCCCGTGGTCGCCGATGAAGCGCGCACCTTCGGCATGGCGAACATGTTCCGACAGGTCGGCATCTATTCGCCGCTCGGGCAGTTGTACGAACCGGAAGATCTCGGTTCCATGCTCTATTACCGCGAGGACACCAAAGGACAAATTCTTGAAGAGGGCATTTCGGAAGCGGGGGCAATGTCGTCATGGATTGCCGCGGCGACGTCGTACAGCGTGCACGATTTGCCCATGCTGCCGTTCTACATCTATTACTCGATGTTCGGTTTTCAGCGCATTGGCGACATCATCTGGGCCGCGGCGGACCAGCGCGCACGCGGGTTCCTGATCGGTGCGACTGCGGGCAAGACCACGCTTGGCGGCGAAGGGCTGCAGCATCAGGATGGCAGCAGCCACCTGGTGGCATCGACGATACCGAACTGCCGCGCCTACGATCCCGCGTTTGCTTATGAGCTCGCGGCTATCGTCGACGAAGGCATGCGCGAGATGGTCGAGCGCCAACGCGACGTGTTCTATTACGTCACGGTGATGAACGAGAATTACGCGCAGCCATCGGTGCCCGGCGGCGACCTCGAGACCCTGCGCGAGGGCATCCTCAAAGGCATGTATCCGCTCGCGACGGCACCGGACGCGACGGCGCAGGTGCAGTTGCTCGGCGCCGGCGCGATACTCGTCGAGGTCATCGCGGCGCAGAAAATGTTGCGCGACGATTGGGGCATTGAGGCAGCGGTATGGAGCGTGACGAGCTTCACCGAATTGCAGCGCGACGGCATGGCGTCTGAACGGCTTGCGCGTCTCGGCGAGATGGCTCCGGCGCCGTATGTGAGCACCATGTTGTCTGCATCGCGCGGCCCGGTGATCGCGGCAACGGACTATGTACGCGCCGTGCCCGAACTGATCCGCGCTTACGTGCCGCGTCGCTACGTGACGCTCGGCACCGACGGCTTCGGTCGCAGCGACACGCGTCAGGCACTGCGCGAGTTCTTCGAGGTGGATCGTGCATCCATTGTGATTGCAGCGCTGAAAGCACTGGCCGAGGACGGGGAGATCGATATCGCCATCGTGCGAAAAGCGTCGCAGCAGTATGGGAAGGTGGCGTCGGCGCTGGGCGCTCCCTGGCAGAGGTAGTAGAAAGGAGAAGTACACGACGTATTGTGCGGAGACCGGGCGTTGCGGTATAAGAGCCGTTCCAGAGGGTTTCCCGGTCATGTCCGCTCCGCTTCTTGATCCTGTAAAAACTGAATTAGCCGACGGCCCGGTGCTCTTCGCCGTCGAGCTGTCCGGCGATGCTGCGCGCGTCACCGGATCTCATCGCCACGCCCGTGGTCAGATCTTCGGTGCGGTTCGCGGGTTGCTGTCGGTTGGAACCGATGACAGCCAATGGGTCGTGCCTGCGATCCACGCGGTCTGGCTTCCGCCCAACCTGCCGCATTCGGTTCGTTCACATGGCGCGTTCTCAGGATGGAGCGTGTACGTCAGCGAGAACGCCTGTATTGACCTCCCGATTGAGCCCTGCACGATCCGCACATCCGGCCTGTTACGCGAGGCCGTAAGCCGCGCGGCAACCTGGCAGGACGCCACGCTGGACGCGGCGCAAATGCGCGTGGCCGGTGTCATCCTCGATGAAATTCGCTCGTCGCCGCGTGAAGCCTTTGGCTTGCCCATGCCCCGCGATGCGCGCGTGCTCCGGATCGCTCGCGCGCTGGCAGACGATCTCGCCGATAACCGCCGGCTGGAGGAGTGGGCCGCCTGGGGCGGCGTGGCGACGCGAACCTTGACCCGGCGGTTTATCGATGAGACCGGGTTCAGCTTTTCGGAATGGCGGCAGCGCGCACGTTTGATGCGGGCGTTGGAGATGCTTGCATCGGGCGTGGCCGTCACGACCATTGCGCTCGACCTTGGCTACGAAAACGTCAGCGCGTTCATCGCGATGTTTCGCCGGACCTTCGGCGTGACGCCAACCCAATATTTCGTCTAACCTGCGGCGCGTACGGGAGTCCGCTTGCCCGATGCCAGCAGAAGCCTTCGTGCACTGGTATTCTGGCAGTCGACATCGCAATACATCTTGGGCCACAAGGGTGCACCCCTTCGCATCCCTTATTACTTCGATGAAAAATCCATGAACGAACTCACCCTGCTGACTGAAGCCGATGACCGCGCCCGTCGCTACACCGAATCCATTCCTGCACGCCGCGTGTTCCCGGATCAAGCCGCGCTGCAAGCACTCGCCACATTCAACGAGCCGCTGCCGGCTCGCGGCTATGCGCCGGAAGACGTGCTGCGCATGCTGGACGATATTGGCTCGCCCGGCACGGTTGCGTCGAACGGGCCTAGTTACTTTGGCTTCGTGATAGGCGCGTCTCTACCCGCTGCTGCCGCTGCAGAACGGCTGATGCTTGCATGGGACCAATGCGCATCGTCATTCGACAATTCGCCGGTTGCGGCCACGCTCGAACGGGTCGCTGCCGGCTGGGTGCTCGACGTGCTGGACCTGCCTCGCGAAAGTGCCGTGGGGTTTGGAACCAGTGCGACGGCTTGCACGATAAGCAGCCTTGCCGCCGCGCGTCGCTCGTTGCTCGCACGCAAGGGCTGGGACTTCGACAACGACGGATTGATGGGCGCGCCCGAGGTCAAGGTCGTGGTGTCCGAGCTTGTGCATATCACCGTGAAAAAGGCGCTTCGGTTGCTTGGTTTCGGCATGAACAAGATACTGTTCGCACCGGTCAACGACCATGGTCAAGTGGACCCGGACTGCCTGCCTGCGCTCGATGACATGACCATCCTGTGTTTGCAGGCGGGCGAGGTCAACACAGGAGAGTTCGATCCCTTCGACGTGCCCATCCCGAAGGCCAAAGCCGCGGGCGCATGGGTTCATGTGGATGCGGCGTTCGGCATGTGGGCGCGCGCGTCTTCGCATGTGGGACTCACGAAAGGAATAGAAGCGGCCGATAGCTGGACCACCGACGCTCATAAAACGCTGAACACGCCCTATGACTGCGCGATGGCCATCTGCCGCGATAGCGAAGCGCTCGCCGCTGCAATGAACAGCGATGCGGTGTATTTGAGCGGCGCCAGAGACGCCCAGAAAAACCTGACGCTCGAGTTCTCGCGACAGGCTCGCGGCATACCGGTCTGGGCAGCGTTGCGGTCGTCGGGACGTGAAGGCGTGGCGTCGATGGTCGACCAGTTTTGCGTACTGGCGCGTCGCATTGCAGACGGACTGGAGCGGGAGGGATTCGAGATCCTGAACCGCGTCACGCTGAACCAGATCCTGGTTCGCGCGCAGACCGATGAACTTACCGTCGCTGCCCGTGAAGCGGTCCAGGCTTCTGGCGAGGCGTGGTTCGGCGCGACTGTCTGGCAAGGGCGGCCGGCGTTCCGGATCAGCGTGTCGTCGTGGCGAACGACGGAACATGAAGCAGACGCGCTGGTGCGATTGTTGAGCGGGCTTGCAAAGCCGCGCTAGACGACGCTGCATTCATCGCACGATTTGGCGTGGTAGAGCACGATTGGCCGGGGCTATCGGTTCCGGTCAAGAAACGCGCGAAGCTTGATTGCAAGGCTGGCCAATACCGCCAGCGCACCCAGTGTTTCGAGAAATGGCGAGAGCATTGTTTCAGGTCTCCCAAAGAGTCGACGCCGGTGGCATGCCTCCGGCCCAACGCTTAAATCAAATGCCGTAACAGCAGTTGAAGACCGAGCGCCAGCATGCAGATGAAGAACCATCGGCGGAAGGTCGTGGGGCTGATATGGCCACGTATGAGTTGACCGATCCACATGCCGAATAGTGCAGGAACGACAGCGAGCAGCGAGCTGGTGAGATCGGCTGTTGTGAACGCGCTCGCGCGAGCAAGGCCGATCGCCAATGCCACGGTCGACACCGTAAATGATAGTCCGAGCGCCTGAACGAGATCTTCTTTTCTCAGGTCGAGCGCCTGAAGATAAGGCACGGCCGGCACGACAAAAACGCCTGTTCCTCCCGCGACAAGGCCGGTCACCACACCAATCAGAGGGGACAGGCGCCGCTCATGCCGTTGCGGCACGGCGAAGTGCCACGACATCAACCCGGAGACCGCGTAGAGCGTCAACGCAGCGCCTAGTCCGGTCACAGCCCAGACTCCGCCGCTGCCGGCAATGAACGAAGCTGCCGCCACGGTGCCGATCACAATGCCCGCCATCATCGGCCAGAAGCGCCTGACGAGCGCGCCCAGGCGTGGACCTGCAACAAGCTGCCAGACGTTGGTGACGAATGACGGCAGGATCAGCAGCGCAGCGGCTTCGGCCGGCAGCATGAGCGCTCCGAGCACCCCCATGGCCACGGTAGGCAGGCCCATGCCCGTGACGCCTTTTACGGTGCCGGCGATCAGGAAGGTCAACGTAATGGCAGCGATGCGCACGGTATCAGGTGAGGTCATCAATGCTTCCCGGGGAAATTGTCTGCCCTCATTTTCCCCAGATTCGCTATGGTCACAATGCGGATGATGTGTACTGTGCCTTAGGGTATAACTAAGGCTGATCGACCAAAAATTCCACAGCCATGCGCTTCGACCTGATCGACCTGCGCCTTTTCCTGTTCATCCTCGAAACCGGCAGCATCACGCACGGTGCGGCTCAGGCGAATATGTCCTTGCCGTCCGCTAGCGCGCGTTTGCGCGGCATGGAGGAGGCTTTGGGTCTCCCGCTGCTGGAGCGTGGCCGACGCGGTGTCGAATCCACGCCGGCGGGCGATACGCTGGCCCACCACGCGCGCCTGGTACTCGGCCAGATTGCGCGAATGCAGGGCGAACTGGGGGAGCACGCCGAGGCGCGTAGAACGCGGGTGCGGGTGTGGGCGAATACCGCTGCGGCAACGGAGTTCCTGCCTCGCCCGCTCGCAGGATTTCTTCGGCATCATCCGAATGTTCACATCGACTTGAAGGAGCGGCAGAGCACCGAGACGGTCAAGGCGGTCCTCAATGGTTCTGCAGAGATAGGCATTGTTTCCGATGCGGTCGAGCACGGGACATTGCAGACGTTTCCGTTCGCCATCGACAAGCTGGTCCTGATCGTTGCGCGGGATCATGCGCTCTGCGGGCGTCGACGGGTTGCGCTCAAAGAGGTGGTTGAGGAAGATTTCATCGGGCTGAGCGCGGGCAGTGCGCTGCAGGAGTATCTCGGCGAGCAGGCGTTGTTTGCCGGGCAGCAGTTCTACTTTCGCGCGCGGGTGCGGACCTTCGAAAACATCTGCAGCATGGTCGAGCAGGGGGCCAGTCTGGGGATCGTGCCGGCGACGGCTGCGAAGCGGTATCGAGGGACGCCCGGCGTGCATACGGTGGAGTTGACCGACCCTTGGGCTAAGCGTCAACTCCTGATCTGTGTTCGTGATCTTGAGACGTTGCAACGACCAGAACGCGCGCTCGTTGACGCGCTTGTCGCGGTTGCCGACGCGTGAACCGCTGATACGTCAAGGTTAGCAACTCAGGTCGAAATATCCCTTGGCGAGGCATACCCCGTTCACCAGGATTTCGACATCGTGCCGGCCGGCGTAGTGCACGCGCGTGGTGAAGTCGCGGATGTTCTGCGTGCGTTCTATGACTACCTTTTGGCCGCCTTCGAGAGTCAACTCCTTGAGCTTGAATACTTTCGCGGCCGTCACGCCCGATTTCTTCACATAGTGCATTCTGTAGTCGATCACAAGCCGCTGGCTTTCCGGGCACTTCGACGCAAGGTCGAATGACAAGGTCACGCGCTCGCCCAATGCAACCTGTCGTGGCGTCACGGCGAACTTGCTGAGCTTGACATCGGGCACGCCGCCCGCGCCGATCACCGCCAATGCGCGAGCATTGCCGGCCTTGATCAGCGAGCGCAGAGCACGCTTTGCGATCCACGCCGTGTGAGCGTTCTCGATCGGCCACGTCGCGAGCCGGTCCAGCACCCACTCAGGATGTGATTTGGTGACATCGTTCAGATGGTTGGCGACCGACTTGCGAACATAGAGGCTCGTGTCCGAGCGCAGGTTTTCCAGAATTGGCGCAGCCAGCGAAGGATCTGCCTGGATTGCGTCGAGCCGGAAAGACCATGGCAAGCGCGGACGGCTTCCCTCGCTTGCGAGGCGCCGCACGGCATCGCTGTCATCGCGTGACCAGACTTTCATGACGGCAAGCGCTCGCTTCGAATCCTTGCGCAAGAATTCGCGCACCGCGAACTCCGATGAGCCGAGGGCCGTGAAAGTCTTGAGCGCGTCCATCGATTCATCGAAATCGTCCAGACCGTATTGGCCAACGTAATCGGGAAGGACCAGCGTGGAGAATCCCGGTTCGATACGCAGTGCGAGCGCACGAAGAACCTTGAGCGCCTGGCGATAGTCCGCAGGAAGGGTGGCATGCAGCGCCTGGGTCATGTGGCGCAGACGCTGCATCAAGGTCAGGTCGTCGAGCCCGGCTAGCGAGATCTTGAGGAACCGCCGCGTGTCGAATGAGGGATAAACCGCTTTGACGTCGAGCGCCATATCGCGGAAACGGCGCTCGTTGAAGATCTCTTTTAGTGCTGTGTTTTCGGTGTCCGACATCGTTATCGTTTTCTTGTTGGAATTTCGCTGGGGTTGCAGGCGCTGCTGCGGGCAAGCTTGGACGAGAAGTGTATCTGCAACCTCTGCCAGATCTTGTCAGGAGCGATGTTTTTAGGGCCGGTTCAGGCGAAACTCAAAGTCTACTGGTCTCTCTTAGAGAACTTAAGTATCCGCTGACGGCGCCGTTAACAAGAGGCCGGCCTGTCAGGTTTCAACGCTGTCTTAGATCACTCGACGATCATCCTGCAATAACTTTCTCCATCTGCACGCAATAACACCGTCGGCCGGCTCGTGCTCTCCAGATCGAGCGCGGTGGAAAGGGTGCTGCAGAGAGATATTCATTGTTTGACGCGCTAAGACACGTTGAAGGGCCATATCGAATTCAACGTTACGAAGAGTCGTCAATATGCTTAAAAAAGCGAGTGTCTCCACCGGCCTGCTGGTCGTTCTGGTCGTGTTCTGTCTTTTCCAGGTCGTCACTGAAGGCCTGGGTTTTTGGTCGCTGACCGCCACTCACGATGACGTCGGTAATCTGTCGAACATCGCGATCAAGCAAGTCAACGAGGTCAATGAAACCACCCAGCGATTGATGGATGCACGGATCAACCTGTCGCGCGCCGGCACCCGCATGGCACGCGGCGGCACCGAGCCGGTCGACATTGTCCAGCACGCGCGCGAGCAGTTGGCTCAAGCCGACAAGTCGTTCACCGCCTTCGTCAACGCGCCCAAAACCGGCGATGAAAACAAGGCGCGCACGGCCGCATTGCAGGAAAAATACCAGGCGTATCACGGTGCATTGAGTGAATTGACCCAGTACCTCGACGCCAACAATCTCCAGGCGTTCCTCGATCAGCCGACCCAGGGGTTCCAGGACCGTTACCTCGCCGAGCAACAAAACTTTGCCCGGTTCGGCGATGCCGCGAGCCAGTCGTATCTTGATTCCATCGATGCACGGCTTGGTCTTTTCCGCAGCGTTGGCTTGGCGATTTTCGTGCTGCTCGCAGCGGGCGTAGCGTTTGTGCACGTCGCGTTGCGCCGTGGTGTTGTGGCGCCGCTCGAAGAAGCCGGCCGTCACTTCGAACGGATCGCCGAAGGCAAGCTCGACGAGCATATTGCTGATCGCGGCACCAACGAAATTGGCCGCTTGTTCGCCGGTTTGGCATCGATGCAGGCAAGCGTCGCGCATACGGTAAAGACGGTGCGCGAGTCGTCGGACTCAATCAATCTTGGCGCCGATGAAATCGCCACCGGCAATGCGGATCTGTCCGCGCGCACCGAGAATCAGGCGGCATCGCTCGAAGAGACTGCATCGAGCATGGAAGAGTTGACCGCGACCGTGCGCCAGAACGCCGAGCATGCACGTGACGCAAACAGCCTTGCAGGCGATGCGCTCACCGCAACATCACGAGGCACGGGCGTGGTCGATCAGGTGGTCGAGAAAATGAGCAGTATCGCGAGGAGCTCGGACAAGATCGCGGAGATCATCGCGGTGATTGATGGCATCGCGTTCCAGACCAATATTCTTGCGCTGAATGCGGCTGTTGAAGCGGCGCGTGCGGGTGAGCAGGGTCGTGGATTCGCGGTCGTGGCGAGCGAAGTGCGCGGGCTTGCGCAACGCAGCGCGCAATCGGCCAAGGAGATCAAGGAGCTGATTGGCGAATCGGTCTCGCAAGTGAACGATGGGTCGGCGCTCGCGGAACGTGCCGGTCAGGCAATGCGTGAGGTATCGACGTCAATCTCGCGCCTCACGCAAATGATGGCCGAGATCAGCGCCTCGTCGCTCGAGCAAAGCACGGGCATCGAGCAGGTTAATCAGGCGGTTGTGCAGATGGATGAAATGACGCAGCAGAACGCGGCGCTGGTGGAGCAGGCGGCCTCGGCGGCTGCGTCGCTGCATGAGCAGACGCGTCACCTGAAGGCCGCGGTATCGGTATTCAAGATTCCCGATGAGGGAAGAGTAACGCGGTACTAAGGGCTGAAGCGGGTGAGAGGGCGCTTGAATGTCTGGCGCCCTCGCAGTGTTTTGTATCTGCAGAGTGTCTAAGCAGTATGTAGCCTCGGCGTGCCCATCTTGAACCATGCCTTGGCTATTTTCCCATTCTCGATTTCGTAGATAGCGATGACATCGATCTCGCCGGGACCGTCCGGAAAGGTGCGCGTGACGCGCTCTTGATCGACCACCAGGTTGCCAACGGATATCCGCTTGACGAGCTCGCCGTGAAGATTGGATTCGCTGAACCGGGCGACGTGCCGTTCGCGGATCGCGCCTGAGCCGCTGGCCAACAAGCGTGATGGAAACTCATAGTATTCACAGTCGTCGGCCCACCATTGCATGAAGTCTTCGATATCCCGGGCGTTGTAAGCCTCGAGTTGTTTTTGCACGGGGAATTCGACGTCGCTCAATCCGTTTCCGTTCATTTCGTTATTTTCCTTTTTAAGTACAAACGATGCCGATTTGTTCCCGATTGCGAGCGTCATCATGGGCGCGCACGCCGGGCGTCAGCGGGAAGTATTGCAGCAGAGTGTTGCGGTGGTCCATAGCGGGTGGCGAGCGGCCTTGGACACACGCATATGATTGAGTGCCCGCACGTGCTAACTGCGAGAAGAGTAACCCGTGGCCTTATTGCCCGGCGGTCTCGCTGGCGGGTCGAGCGAAGGAGTCTTTGAAGGCTTTCCAGCCGAGGTTGAAGCCCATCCGAGCGATCATGATGCCGATGACCGCAGCGGCCAGCCGATCCGATATCGCCAGTCCGGCCATGCTGCCCAGAATGCCGACTGCCGCTATCAACGCCGAGATCGCATCCGATCGCGCATGCCAGGCGCTTGCAACGAGGATGGTGGAACGGGTGCGTTTAGCGGCCGACATGATGTACCGAAACAGCGCCTCCTTGGCGACGATCACAAACAACGCGACGACCAGCGCGCTCGCGTGCACGCCGGAAGTCGTCGCTGCATTGACGGCGTGTCCGAGACTGCTCCAGAGGGTTTCCAATCCCGTTGCGATCAAGAGAAAGGAGATCAGTAGTGATCCTATGGTTTCGTAGCGATCGTACTGGTCATTGACGTTCCGGTGCGCTGCCGTGGCGCTGAGGCGCAAGACAGCCAGCACCATCCCGTCCGCAGCCAAATCGGCAAGCGTATGCACACCGTCAGCCAGCAAACCGTCCGAGTAAGCGAGCCAGCCGACAGCAATCTGCATGGTCATCAAGGCAGCGTTTAATAGAACGCTCACCTGGGTCGCCTTGACGGCGGCATTGTTGTTCTCGCGGCCGTGCTCGGACGTCGACGACATCGTGGAGGAGAGTTTTTAGTGTAGGTACAGCACCGTAACCGCCCTACGTGGCGAAGATATGACACTGGCCGAGGTCGCGGAGGAGCGCTTGCCCGGCGGGCTTGTGGCGCCGCACCGTTGAGTGGGAAACGGACGAGCGGTTTTGCAGAAGAATCGAGCGATCGATCCGAAAGAGAGCGTTGCGGGATATTCGCCGGATCGGCGTGCCGCGCGGCTGAAAATGATCCAACCGACGCGGCTGGATGTCCTGGGATCCTTCAAGTAGAGAAGCGCGCAATGCTTGAAAACGAAAATCCCGCAGGCTCAAAGCGATACGGTGTTTTCTTTCACCATGCTGTCGGTCTTTCTGACGATCGACGCCGCATTTCACGGCGTCGATCTTGCGTCGATGAGCGAGTGCGCGGCGTTCGATCCTGACACGCAGCGCTTCAAACATTTAAAAAGAAAGCTTGGTCGGCGGAATTTATGGGTGGTTTCGTAGTTCAGGTATGGTTCTTTTGAACGATGTTATGCGCAGGTGCAGGCTTATCCACCGAGCTTGCCTGTGGACAAGCCGAGGTGCCTTTCACTGGCACACAAGGCGGCTTGTCCACAGGTGCGAAGCACTCGGTGGGTAAGCCGT
>NZ_JBLKRU010000094.1:0-12233 GCF_047608185.1 Caballeronia eucalypticola | reverse complement strand
ATTTCTGATATGACTTTCCGTGTCAAGCGTCGATGTTCAGATTTTTATTTCACTCATATTCGAGTGGGCGCTGCAATTTCCTGAGGGCGGCGTAGCAGTAAAACTCGACGGTGAATCAGGCTGATATTCGCGGGTTGGTTACCGCATTACAGAGATCCGTTTCGTGAGTCTGCCGCTAGCTTTGTGCGCAAGTCGGAATGAACCGTTGCCAAGAAATGACGCGGATAACTCGAATACCGGGCTACGCCGCCTTCAGGAAACTACCGTTTCATTGCGAACTGCTTTTTTGCTGCCTTCACCTGCCTTACTCCGAGCGCGGGCTCGCCTGCGCCATGCCCAACCGGCCGATGTCCCAGATGAAGCCCGCCAGTTCGCGAGCCACCGCGACGATGGCCACATTGGTGCTTTTGCCGCGCGCCACCAGCTTTCGATAGCGCCGGCACAGGCGCACCTGCGCGTCCCACGCCCGATCGACGATAACCTTTGGCAAGCCCTCATGACGACGCTGGATCTCGGGGCTCACTTTGGCCGTATGCCGATAACTCCAGGCCGCCTCGATGAGCAGTTTGCGGGCAAAGGAATTGCCGGTCTTCGTGATACCGCCTTGGCGCCGTTTGCCTCCCGAGGAATACTCCGAGGGCGTCACGCCAAGCCAGGCCATCAACTGTCGGGGGTGCGCAAAGCGACTCAAATCGCCTAACTCCGAGAGCAAGCCCACGGCAGCGGTGAACTGGATACCGCGCATCGATTGCAGAGCAAGCACGGCGGGATAAAAGCCCCAGCGTGGCACGGCATCGCGCATGGCCGATTCCAGACGCTGGCATTGTGCAAACCGATCCTCGATGGCGCGGCGTAACTCGTTAAACGCGAAATCCTGCCACTCGTTGCCAAACGAGAATTTGCTTAACCAGTTGCGGTGCGCCGGTCCCCAATTGGCCACCCCCACGTAGCGCACGCCGTGCGAGAGCAAAAATGCCTTCAGTGTCTGGCGCGCGCGCTTAAGCTCGTCGCGCGATTTTGCCCAGGTTCGGGCGAGATCGCGAAACGCTTCGTCTTCGACGGTGGGGATGTTGACGGCGCTGAGATCGCCGGCGCGCAGCGAGCGCACGAGCTTGATGGCATCGCGCCGGTCGGTCTTCACGCGATCGCCGGGTTTGCGCGGTATCTGCGTGGGGGCGCACACCATGCACTGGATGCCTTTGTCGCTCAGGCGCCGCTGCAAGACGTAGCCAAAGGGGCCCGCCTCATACACGACACGCACGTGCTTGGCCTTGGACAACAGCCGCTTGCACAGACGATCAAGATCGGCCTGAGTGGTGCCGATCTTGCCCAGCACCTCCACCTCACCGCCGTCCAGCGCGTAAGCGACGGTGATGGAATCCTTATGAACATCCAGTCCGACGAACAATGTGCTAACGTTTTGCATGCTGGCCTCCGGGTTGTAAATGAACACTTCGAGTGAGCGGTTCGCCCTCACTTTTACGGCTCTGGCTTTATGCTAACCCGCGCGGTTCAACTCTTCCTGTGGGGCCAGCCCTTACTTCCACGGAAGTCATACTGACTTTCTCGAGCAATTGATTCGTGAGCGCCAGCGTTCCCGCGACCACATGTTTTCTGCCGATGAATTGCTCCAGCGTCATGCTGACCTTCCTGCGCTTGGTCCCCCCTTTGACAATGCCGACCAGCGACCTGTGAAACAGCGGTTGCTGATGGAGATTGTCCCCAAGCCTGCCTAAGTATCCGATTGCCAGATCGATCGCGCCATCTTGAAGCGCACTCGCCAATTCCAGCGACGGCAATTGAATCGGTCTCAACGAAGCCAGCGGCGCGCGCTCGCGCAGAGCCGCCAGAAGCCGTGGTAGCAGGACGATCACACCCATGTCGCTTAGACAGACGGAAAATGTCCGCGTGGTCGTTGTTGCGTCGAAAGACTTGGCACTCCATATCTCTTGCTGGATGACAGCCAATGCGTGCGCCACGCCTTCAATGAGGTGTTCACCGACCGGCGTGGGTGCCATGACGGACCCGGCCCGCACGAATAGGTCGTCCTGAAAGAGCACGCGCAATTTCCCCAACGCATGGCTGACCGCCGGTTGTGTCAAGCCCAGCCGATCCGCCGCTCGCGACACACTGCGCTCGTCTGCCAGCGCCTGCAGGACATAAAGAAAATTCAGGTCAGGCTGCTGCATCTATGCACCCAATTCATTATCGATATGAAATTCATTGTATAGATTTATACAACATTAACGTTTAACGTCGCATCCATTGCCGGAAATAAAAGAACAGGAGACGTAATTGGTGGACTGCGACGTAGTAATCGTGGGCGGTGGCCCTGTCGGATTGTTTCTCGCGGCTGAACTGGGTCAGCGAGGACTGAGCGTCGAAGTATTCGACGCCAAGCCCGGCACCAGCACGCATCCCGCGGCGAATGCCAACAGCGCGCGCACGATGGAGCATTTTCGCCGAATCGGCATTGCTTCCGCGATCCGCGCGATGGGCTTGCCGCCCGACTATGCGCAGGATGTTGCTTACTTCACATCGATCGTGGGTCACGAGCTCGCACGGCTTCATCAACCGGCATCGCAGGATGCAGTGGAATGGGCCAAAGCGCGCTCGTTCACGTGGGCGACGCCTGAGCCGCCGCATCGCTGTTCGCAGTTATACGTAGAGCCCGTTTTGCTTCAGGCCGCGCGGCGTAATGCGAGTTGCCGCGTGCATTTCGGTGCGCGTGTCGTGGATATTTCGCAGAACGATGACGAGGTCATGGCGACCGTAGAGCTGGACGCAACGCCTGCGCGTGCCGCTGAAACGCGCTCGATCAAGGCGCGCTATTTGATTGGTTGCGATGGTCCGCGCAGTTTTGTACGGAAGTCGCTCGGTGTGCGTTATGACGGCGTGGCCGGTGAGAAGCGTGAATTCATGGGCGGTCAGATGAATGCGGTCTTCTTCTATGCACCGGATATCTATCGGGTCAGCCCGCACGCGCCTGCATGGCAGTACTGGACCTTCAGTGCGAACCAACGGGCGTTACTCATTGCGGTAGACGGCAAGGGCCATTTCATCATGAACGTGCAAATGCGCGATGACGAAGTGCCCGATGAGGACAGCGTCAGGCGACGCATCCGCGAGGCTATCGGTGCCGATATTTCGTTCGAGATCAAGAGCAGTTCGACGTGGACAGCGGGTTTCACCTTGGTCGCCGAGCGCTTTTCCGTCGGACGTGTGTTCCTCGCCGGCGATGCCGCGCACCTGTTCACGCCCACGGGCGGTCTCGGTTACAACACCGGCATTGACGATGCGGCAAACCTCGCGTGGAAACTCGAGGCGATGGTCAAGGGATGGTCGGGTCCCGCGTTGGGTGCCAGTTATGAAGCTGAACGCCGGCCGGCCGCGCTAAGAAATACGGCGTTCGCAAGAGGTTTCGCCGACAGCATCGGGCATCTGCAGATCCCGCATGAGGCCTATGTGCCCGGTGCCGCTGGCGATGCGGCGCGCGCGGCGGTCGGGGACTACCTGGCGTTTCACGCGACGACTGAGTTTGTTATCCCGGGCGTCCATCTTGGGACACGGTATGAATCGTCGCCTTTGATCCTGGCTGAAGCAGGGCTTGCAACACCAGATTCCGCGAACCTGTACGTGCCTTGTGCTAGAGCGGGTCATCGTGCGCCGCATGCATGGCTCGCGGACGGCAGCTCGCTATATGACCTCTTTGGACCGGGCTTCACATTGCTTTGCACGGCGGCGGCAGGCATGGATCACACAAGCATCGACGCTGTTCGACGCGCGACGGAGACGCTGCCCCAGTTCGCGATTGTCCATGTCAGTGAGCCCGCGGTCGCCGACCTCTATCAAGCAGCGTTTGTCTTGATACGGCCGGACCAGCATGTTGCGTGGCGCGGCAATGTGCTCGATAGCGAGTTCGAAGCTGCAGCACGCAGGACCGCGGGACATGCGTTCGAACGTATCGACTTACCGGCAACCACCGTGTGCTCCTAGGCGGCCCGACCTGCGCTCACCGCCACTAATTCGATGAGCCAGGCGGCGCGAGACTCTGACCACCCGAGTTTGCAGAACACATCGGAAAAAGTTTCGCACTAAAGCGAACGAATCCTTGGAGACAGGAAATGCACGCGCAAGCAGTCACGCCTCATAGCATCATGGACGGGACGAAGACATCGCCTCTCCAGATCCTCACGCTGGTCCTTTGTTTTCTCGTGGTGGCAGCCGATGGATTCGACGTTGCGTCGGTGGGTTATGTCGCTCCCTTGCTAAAGAGCGAATGGTCGTTGAACCCTGCGCAACTCGGGCCGATATTCGGTGCGGGACTACTGGGTCTCACGGTCGGCAGTTTCCTGTTCGGGCCGCTAGCAGATCGCATTGGCCGCAAGCGTGTCATCGCTATCTCGTTGGTGTTATTCGGTATTGGCAGTCTCGCTTGCGCTTATGCACCGTCTCCCATCTGGCTGATCGCGCTTCGCTTCGCAACGGGAGCAGGGTTAGGCGGCGCGATGCCCAACGCCATCACGTTGTCCTCGGAGTTCAGTCCGGCACGCAACCGCGCGTTGCTGGTCACGCTGATGTTTTGCGGCTTCACGCTCGGTCTCGCATTCGGAGGCGCAGTGGCGGCATTACTGATCCCGACGTTCGGCTGGAAGGGCGTGTTCGTTTTCGGCGGCATCTTCCCGCTTTGCCTGGTGCCGGTGATCTGGATCTGGCTGCCGGAATCCTTGCGGTTCATGGCCGGCAAACCTCGCTACGCACGAGAAGTCCGCCAAGTGCTAAAGCGGCTCACCGGTGACGCCGACACGCCGCTTGCACGCATCGCACCGGAAGACGCGGCCGGCGCTGCGCCCGCTTCGAAGTCGGCTGTCGGCATGCTCTTCAGTCAACGCTATCGAGCCGGCACGACGCTTCTCTGGCTGGCCTTCTTCTGCACCCTCTGGGTCTATTACCAGGTCAGTAGCTGGCTTCCCACGGTCATCACCGGAGCAGGTATCGACCCATCCCATGCGGCACGCGTTGGCGCCATGTTGCCTCTGGGTGGCACCATTGGATCGCTGGTCAATGCACGCCTCATGGACCGCATGAATCCATTCTTCGTGCTCGCAGGGTCCTATGCCGTCGCGGCTGTCTCGATCGCGCTCATAGGTTTCTCGATTCATGAACCCACGTGGGTGTACGTGACGGTTTTCATGGCCGGGTTGGGACTCTCCGGCGCGCAGACCGGCGCGAACGTCCTGGTCGCCGGTTTCTATACGACAGCCGCGCGCGCGACAGGCGTTAGCTGGGCGCTTGGCGTTGGCCGCATCGGCTCGATCATCGGTTCCATGACCGGAGGCATCCTGCTCGCCGCGTTTCATTCGACCGGCGCCGCGTTCGTCCTCTTCGCCGCGCCGGTTGTCATTGCAGGTATCGCCATGCTTGCCAACGGCTGGTTTTATCGCGGCAACGAGGCCACACAGACTTGATTCAACTGCGACCCGCGTCGCAAATACCTGGGAGAAGGACATGCGGTACGTAAGTTTTGAAAAGGGCGGCAAGACGCTGCTGGGTGTACGCGAGAACGGTGCTATCCGGACGCTCGGCGAGTACACGCTTGAGGCGTTGCTGGCAGAGGGCGTGGATCTGAGCACATGGGCGGAAAAGCAGTCAGGAGGTCAGATTGAAGCTGAGGATGGTTTGAAATTCCTGCCACCACTTCAGCGGCCGCCGAAGATTCTTTGCGTCGGTCTCAACTTCAAGGATCACTCGAAAGAAAGCAATTTTGAACAGCCCGATTATCCGACCATGTTCCTGCGCCTGCATACGAGCCTGGTCGCGCATAACGAACCGATCATACGGCCACGCATCTCTGACAGCCTCGATTATGAGGGCGAGATTGCCGTTGTGTTGCGTAAAGGCGGCCGGCATATCAGCAAGGAAGATGCGCTGTCGCATGTCGCGGGTTACGCGTTGTTTAACGATGGGTCCGTGCGCGAGTATCAGTTCAAGACACCCCAGTGGACCATGGGCAAGAACTTCGACGGTACCGGCGCATTTGGACCGGACTTGATTACCCCGGATGAATTACCCGCTGGCATCAAAGGGCTGCGCCTTGAAACCCGCTTGAACGGTGAAATCGTGCAGTCAGCAAGCACGGATGACATGGTGTTCGACGTAGAGACCTTGATCGTGTTGCTGAGCGAGGCGATCACCCTGGAAGCCGGCGATGTGATTGTCTCAGGCACGCCGTCCGGTGTCGGTTGGGCACGTAATCCGAAACTGCTGATGCGGCACGGCGATGTATGCGAGGTCTCGGTCGAAGGCATGGGGACCCTGCGCAACAGAGTCGCCGACGAAGCTGCATGAAACCGTACGCCATGCCGGAGGAGGAGAGATGTCTGAACATCGTGATCTGCAGCGTGTTGCCGTGCATTCGATCGATCACTTCGCGCTCAATGTGCCGTCATTGTCCGAGGCCGAACGGTTCTTCAGCGCGTTCGGTCTCGATGTAGCGCGGGTGGAAGAGGCCCTGGATATTCGAGCCGGCGACGGCCATCGCTGGGCTCGCATATTGCCATCGGATGGAAAGTCGTTGGCATACCTGAGCTTTAACTGCTTCGAAGGAGATTTGCCGAAGATCCGGCGCCAATTGATGGCGGCTGGCGCAACGGTCAAACTCAATTCTTTGGAAGCAACCAGCGAAACCGGGAGCATCTGGTTCAACGATCCAGACGGCAATCTGATTCAGGTGCGCGTCGGGCCCAAGACTACGCCTCATGAAAAGACATCGCTCGTGCATACGGAGGTAGCGTCGGATTCGCGCGGTTCGTGCATGCGTTCGGAACTCGGGAAGGTGAGGCCCCGGCACATGTCGCATGTGCTGTTGTTCACGCCAGATACACTGCGCGCGGTCGATTTTTATGAACACGGACTTGGGTTGCGATTGTCGGATAGATCAGCCGACATCATTGCCTTCACGCATGCGCCACACGGAAGCGACCACCATCTTCTTGCTTTCGTAAAGAGCACCGCTAAGGGTTGGCACCACGTTGCCTGGGATGTCGCGAGCATTGACGAAGTAGGCACCGGCGCGACGCAGATGGCTGCTGCTGGGTACAGGGAGGGATGGGGTACGGGGCGTCACGTGCTTGGATCGAACTACTTCCATTACGTCCGTGATCCGTGGGGATCGTTCTCGGAATATTCCGCCGACATGGACTTCGTGTCGGCCGGCACCCAATGGCCCGCAGGCGACTTTCTACCGGAGGACTCGCTTTATCAATGGGGACCGGACGTCCCCGATTACTTTATCCGCAATACCGAAACGTGACGGTGATTAACGTTACCTGAGAGCAGTTCAGAGACTATAAAACTAAATAACAGGTTTGGAGACATGAACTACAAAACGATTACGGCAGCAACCGTGCTGGCCGTCAGCGGTTCCGTCCATGCGCAGAGCAGTGTCACGCTCTACGGGATTCTTGACACCGGCATCGAGCTTGTCACGCATGCCAGCGCGGCAGGCGACAAAGTGATCCGCATGCCCGGTATCACCGGCTCTGTGCCGTCACGGTGGGGCTTGCGCGGTACCGAGGACCTGGGTGGCGGCCTCGCTGCGATCTTCACGCTGGAGAATGGCTTCAATACCCGTGCCGGCGATGTGAACCAGGGCGGCCGGTTGTTCGGGCGGCAGGCCTGGGTCGGATTGTCGAGTCGTTATGGAGCACTGACCCTGGGTCGCCAGTACACGATGTCCTACTGGGCGCTGCTCGATTCCGACACGCTGGGTCCGGATATCTACGGCGGGATCGGGTCGATCGATTCGTATATTCCCAATGCCCGTGGTGACAACACGGTCGCGTACAAAGGCACCTTCAGCGGCGTCACAGTTGGGGCTACTTACTCTTTCGGACGCGATGCAAGCGCTACCGGCAATTCTCCGGGCCAGGGAACGTGCGCAGGCTCGATTGCCGGCAACGCGCAAGCGTGCCGACAGTGGTCAGTGCTGCTGCGCTACGACGCTGCATCCTTTGGTGTGGCAAGCGCCTACGACGAACAGCGAGGCGGCCCGGGCGCCGCTGCCAATCTGTTCAACGGTCTTGCTCCGCTCGCGTTGACGAGCAGCGGCGACAAGGACGTCCGCATGCAGCTCAACGGATATTTCAAGTTGGGACAATTGAAGGTTGGCGGCGGTTGGTTGGGGCGTCATGTCGAGACCGATTTGCCTGCGACGCCCGACGTACGGACCAACCTCTTTTATCTCACCGGCACCTACTACGTCACACCTTCCGTCGTTCTCGATGGCGGCGTCTATCGGACCGTGGACAAACAGCAGGATACGCGCGGCACGTTGACTGCCTTGCGTGGAAGTTATCTGTTATCGAAGCAGACCAGTGTCTATTTGCAGAGCGGCTATCTCTTCAACAGCGCCAAGGCCCATTACACGCTCAGCCAGGGCGGCGCAGGTGCGACCCCCGCTGCGGGTATAGGACAACTCGGTGTAATGGCCGGCATCAAGCACGCATTCTGAGCAGGCCACACTGGCGCAATGGATAAGAAACAAAAAACAGGGAGACGAAAATATGTTTTGGATGACCGGCCGCGACTGCCGGCCAGGCGGCGCAGTCGGCTCAAAGTCTGATTGGCGATCAGGTCATTCAATATCAGACCTGCGGTTGGGTCACACAACAGAAGCAAACCGGGTATTCGCCAGTTTACGTGTATCACTTTGAGCAAATCTCAGCATACAACCGGGTCGCGACGCATGCGACCGACGTGCCTTACGTATTCGGCAATCTGCCGGCGAAGGGAGCCGTAGTGGCTTCACCCCAGGACCTCACGGTGTCCGACACCATGCAGTCGTACTGGACCAATTTCGCACGCTCGGCCAACCCCAATGGAGCCGGCTTGCCGCAGTGGCCGCAGTACGCGGGCGCGGGCAGTCAAACCATGCGGATCGGCAACGTGATTCAATCCGGCCCGGAAGAGGGCACCGAGCGATTCCAGTTTCTGGACCGGTTTCGAATCAACGGGTTGATATCGGTGAGCCAACAGAACTGAAAGGTTGGTGGCAGTGAGCAATCGATGGAATAAACCTCGAACGTGAGGCGTTGTGAAAGTGCAGACAGAACAGACCGATGAAACGGTAATGGCTGCACTCACTCCACACTTACGGGTTTCTTCATGCTCAACTCGCTTATTTCTCGTCGTCGCCTGATTGCAAGCGGAACGTTGGCGTCGGCTAGCGTCGCGCTTTCCAAGTTCGCATTCGGCGCTTCCCCGCAAGATCCGTCGACCCAATCTCCTGCCGATGTAAAAGCGACGCTCAGCGTTGTGCCCGCTTACATCGGATCATCGCCGCAGACGTTGCCGCCGCTGCCCTACGTGGAAAATGCGCTTGAGCCGGTGATCTCCGCGCGCACCATTGGGTTTCATTACGGCAAGCACCATCGCGCGTATTTCGATAACCTGCACAAGCTGTTGGCTGGTACGCCGCTGGAGCGGGCATCGCTTGAGCAGGTGATCATGCAAACGCACGATCAACCCGCTCTCGCCGATGTCTTCAACAATGCCGCGCAAGCGTGGAATCACAATTTCTACTGGAATTCGCTGAGCCCCGCCGCCACGCAACCGAGTGAGAAACTTCAGGCAGCGATTGTGCGGAAGTTCGGTTCAACCGACGCGTTGACGAAGGCTTTGGTGAAGACGTCGGCATCGCAATTCGGCAGCGGTTGGGGCTGGCTGGTGCTTGACCAAGGCGAGCTTGCGGTCGTCAAGACGAGCAACGCTGAGACGCCGTTTACGCGGGGCCTGGCGCCGTTGTTGACGGTGGACGTATGGGAGCATGCGTATTACCTGGACTATCAGAACCGTCGTCCCGACTATCTCGTTGCGACCGTGTCGCAGCATTTGAACTGGGCGTTTGCGTCGGCTAATCTGGATCGGGTCTGAGGAAGACCGGGCGATAGGCTCGCAGCGTGGCTACGGGTGCACAATTTCTTGTCACCCATTTCATTCAGCAGGAGTTTCATGTTCACCTATTTCGACCGCGCTGGCCGCTTGGCGGCTGTGATGGCCATCTGCGTTGCAAGCACTGCGGCGTTCGCTGCGTCCTCTATCGATCCTCCTCAGGCGGAACGCGTTGCGACGACGACCGCTTCCGGCGTGCAGGTGTATTCGTGTGAATACAACGCGCAACACCAGCTGGGTTGGGTGTTCAAGAATCCGCAAGCAACGCTCTACGATACAAGCGGCCAGGCCGTGATCCGGCACTCGGCGGGACCGTCGTGGGAAGCGGACGATGGCAGCCGGATCGTGGGCCACGTGCTCGCGCAAACGCCTAGCGAAACCGCTGCCAGCGTGCCGCAGTTATTACTCGAAACACGCAGTACCGCGGCGAGCGGCATGCTGTCTCCCGTTCGTTATGTTCAGCGCGTGAATACCGTGGGCGGCGTGATGCCGGCCTTGCCGTGTTCGACCGAACATGAGCTTGGCGACTCGCCGTACATCGCTAATTACATTTTCTACAAGTAGCCTGGGCGGGCGGTCATGGTGACCGCTTCCTGTGCGCCGCCTTTTCAAAGGACCATCATGCACGACTCCAGATTGCTGCCTCGCTTTCGTGCGTTTCGCGTGGGTTTGCTGACTGCGTTCGCTTTATCGATATCTGCCTGCACGGCGCTGAGCGTGGTGACGCATTCAGTGTCGCCAGATGAAGCGAGCGTTCCTGCGGGGCGTTATCAACTTGACCCGCATCATTGGAACGTGAGTTTCGATGTTGATCACTTCAAGTATTCGCGCTTTGTCATGCGCTTTGACAAGACGACTGCGCAGTTGAACTGGGATGCGGCCGGCATGGAGAAGAGCACGGTGACGGCGGATATCGATGCAACGAGTCTCGACACCAACGTTCCTATTCTTGACAAGATGGTGAAGGGCACCGATATGCTCGACGTCGAGCGTTTTCCGACGATTCACTTCGCGAGTACGGCGTTCAAGCGTACGGCGGACGACAAGGGCGAGCTGACTGGTGACCTGACCATTCATGGGACGACGCGGCCGGTTACGTTGATGGTTACGTTCAAGGGGCATGCGCCGAATCCGCTGACCAAACAACAGACGCTGGGTTTTTCCGCTGATGGGCATTTCAGCCGCGCGCAGTTTGGACTGTCGACGTGGTATCCGGCCGTGGGTGACGACGTGCATGTGGCGATTCAGGCGGAATTTGTGACGGGGTGATTTTGCTCGCGCCGGTGGACGGAGTTTGGGGGTGGGGGGTGCGGAGTTGGGGGTTAGCGATCAGGGTTGGTGCTGGGTTGTTAGGTTCTAGGGTTAGCGGTCCGAGTCATGGCCGGGTTGGTGCTTTCCAGGTCTTCGCGCATTTGGTGTTAGTTGTTCTCTTTATCACTATTAGCCACTGCGCGTGGCGGCGCGTCATTTCTTTGTCCAAAGCGACAAAGAAACGAAGCAAAGAAAACGCTTTCACCGCTCTACCCTAAGTGTCCACAGCGTGCAGTTCCATTTCATGGGTGCCCCAAAAGCACGGTGCTCGCCAGAGCCACGGATGTGTGAACCCCTCTTTCTCCGAACACGGATACCCCACGCTTCGCCACCAGTGAGTGAACCTGCCCAAGCAATACGCCGCGCTATCCGCGGAAAACCCTCCACCGAATTTGTACGCATGACGAATCAATTCGCCAACCCACCTCGAAACTAGTCCACCAAAACGCGTGAGGCTGTACCCACGAATTCCATGCAACCGACCAACCAACTCACCAAAAATTGAAGCAGTAAATATGCATCGGGCTGTGATACGCGAAGCTGGTCGCGTTGGCCTTTCAATACAAACCACTCAACACAAACTACGCAACGAATCTACTAAGAAACGAAGCCTTAAAATCGCGTGAAGCCGTGCGGGTCCGTGGAGCACTGGTGCTAGCCCGAGAGCGTACGGGGCGAAGCGTTTTACTGTCAGGATTCGCGAGAAGGAGGGGTTCAAACATCCGTGGCTCTGGCGAGCACCGTGCTTTTGGGGTACCCATGAATCAAAACTGCACGCTGTGGACACTTAATTTTTAGAGAGGTGAAAGCGTTTTCTTTGCTTCGTTTCTTTGTCGCTTTGGACGTAACTAGTCAGCACTTGTAAACTGCTGCGAAGCTCGGCATGATTCGGAGATGACATTTGTGCCCAACCTTAAAAATCTAACGGACGAGCAGAAAGACGCGCTCATCATTGATTTGGTGAGGCGTCT
>NZ_JBLKRU010000093.1:0-12393 GCF_047608185.1 Caballeronia eucalypticola | reverse complement strand
AGAAGCCGAGCCGGTGAAATACTTCCTCAGCACGGCGCCGTCCGATGCCACGCTGGAACAACTGGTCTTCGTCACCAAGATGCGCTGGCGTATTGAGCGAGACTACCAGGAGCTCAAGCAGGAGTTCGGCCTCGCGCATTACGAGGGCCGCGGCTGGCGCGGCTTCCATCACCATGCCACGCTGTGTATTGCGGCTTACGCCTTTCTCGTCACCGAGCGGCTCGGTCAGGACGGCGCAAAAAAAAACCGCGCTCGACCAGAAGCGGCTTCCCTACCCGAAGGTTACCTCCCTCGCGGCAGCCGGACGGGTCCAGCGCCACGTGCCTGACTCGATTTCGACGCTGCGAGTACTCATCGCCCGCGCGATCACCGGCAGGCTTCCGCGCTGTCCCTGCTGTGGGAATGTCAAATTAACTTTGTGACACAGTAAGACTAAGTTGACCTGCCGCCACCTCGAGCGTCTCAGGGTTGTCGATGTGTCGAGATGTGCCCTCGCGTGGCGGCGCATTCGGCCGCATGCTCAGCGAGCAACCGGCGCATCGTCGCCAGCAGCACCGGTACGTCAACGGGCTTGCGCAGAAAGCCGTCGTATCGCACAAAAGCGGGCGGGCTTGGTTCAGCAGATACAAGGATAAAAATCATCTCAGCCAGATCTGGCTCGCTTCGGATGTGGCGACAGAGTGCACTGCCAGACATGTTCGGCATGCGCCAATCGGCCACGACGATATCGACGGGGGTCGCCGCCAACACGGCCAGCGCCGCCTGACCATCGCCTGCGGCTTTCACCTCGTATCCGTCGTATTCGCAGCACGCTTCCCAAGCGGCCAACGTCTCGGGCTCATCGTCCACCAACAGTACGGTCGTCATACACCACTCCTCCCCCGACGATGTCTACCGGGGCGTTCGCGGCCCCATATCCCACTGAAATCTGACTGAGCGGCGCTCGCCCCACCCTACCCTCCGCGTCGCCCAACACCCATTAACGCCTGAATCCGCGGGTCTACCGAGCACCGCCGATTCGCCACGGGCATGTAGGCGCGGGACGACCAGTCGGAGACGGTTCCGGCGCGATCACCACCCAGCAAGGATGAGCAAAAGGTCTTTCTCCTCTCGCAGAATCACCTCAACCCGTCATCGGGAGGCAGGAAACGCTATCAACGCCTGCGACGCATCACGCCCCAACATTGACGATAGTCCATTCGCCTGAGCAGCTGCGCCCGCATATGTTCACGCCGATAGTGACCAATGATCATGGTCGCCAAGATTGCGAGTACACCTGAACCGGCAACCATTCCCATCCACGACTCGGTCATAGCGAACTCCTTGCATCGCGTTCGACTGCCGTTCGAGGGTTACTGTAGATGCTGACCGCCGTTAATCGCGATGTTCGCACCCGTCACAAACCCGGCCTCGCGCGAGCACAAATACAAGACGAGCCCAGCCACCTCCGCGGGCCACTTCCAGCGCCAGCGATTTCGTGAAGCCGTCCATACCGGCCTTGGCGGCCGCGTAGATGGCCTGGCCGAAGCCACCCTTGTTCGCACACCGGCTTCGTCATGTTGAACACCGAATCGAGATTGGTCCGGATCACCGCGTCCCAATTGACCTTGTCCAGCTTCTTGAAGCTGGCGTCTCGGGTAATGCCCGCGTTGTTGATGAGGATGTCGACCGGCCCCAGGTCGTTTCTAATTTTTTGCGCACATTGCTGACAGGAATCGTAGTCGCTCACATCGACCGCATATGCGCGGAACTGTCGCCCATCAGTGACCATCCGCGTGAGCCAGCTCTCGACACCCGCATTGTTCGGTGAATAGGTGACCGCCACGGTATAACCAGCGTCAAAAAGCTTAATGCTGATGGCTTCGCCCAGTCCGCCCATTCCGCCAGTCACCAAGGCCAGTTGTTTTTCCATGCTCAATCTCCTCTCAAAGGTTGGCGGTCAACAAGGCTGGCGAGATCTCTCCCAGCCATACGGGCGAAGAGACGTGCAGCCGCAAAATCCCCGCGCGCTGCGTCGCGACGTCCAAAGGCGACCGCACGTGTCCCTTATGATTTCTTCGCGGTTCGGGACGTTTGCTCCACGGCGTGTTGCGTTGCCTTCGATGCGGCGGCAACGACCGTTTCGAAATTGCTTTCGGCAACTTCAGTTGCCTGTCGCGTGGCGCGTTGGACCGTTTCGTAGAGGCCATTAGTTGCGGTGATGGTCGACTTCAACGCTGCGACGGCGGCTTCCGACCCAGCCGGGGCGCTCTTCGCGACATCGTCGACCAGTGTTTGCACCTGCTGGTTATGCGCCTGGTATTGCACCTCGGCGAGCTTCGAGAATTGGGTTTGAGTTGCGGCCACAATCGCGAACACCTGACGGCTGTATGACTGAATCTTTTCTGCCGTTGGCTGTATCAGGCGCGCCTGCGCCGATATCAGATCTTGCGGATCGTTAGCCGGCAGCGCCTTGCCCACGTTCTCGCGGCCTTCGGCGAGCGTCGACTTGACCGCGTGGAGGTTCAGCTCAACGAGCTTTTGAAACCCGTCGAACATCACGTTGGCCACAGCCCACGACGTATCGAGATTGGATTTTTGCGCGGCGGCGAATTGTTCGGGTGACGACAAACTCATGATGAGCTCCTGAAAGTCGATTCGTCGCGTGCCCGGGGAGTTGGAAGCAAACGTTTGCGCGACGAGCCATACGTGATCGATGCCTAGTGGAAAACCTGTTGGCTCCGCTTTGCTAAATGAGAGATACGATATCGATCCGTTTCTGCGATCATGCTGCGGGGCTCGCGTCAACGACCGACGTCACCCATCCGCCATGCGGACTCTCTCTCTCTGTTTATTTTGTTCATGCCAATACGCAACTCGATAGTAATGCGGCTGGAGGAGATTAATCAACATAATTAAGTTTTTAACCGGGCGGCCGGTCCGAAAGTGGGAGGAGCCGCATATACGTGACCGAGTCGATCATCCCGCAATCCCGAAAGTACATTTCATCTGCGGAATGCGAAACGCCTCAACCCGGCATTACGGTAAAATCGCGCTTGTGCTATAAAATGTCACTTCGGTTTGACACACCGAATCTCGCAGATTTATTTCATGATCTTTGAGACTGCGTCAAATAAACTTGACAATTTTTCAACTATCCGACAATGCAACTCGATTGGCTCCAGTTATTCGATGAGTTGAAACGGAGTGGACATTTCGGCAGCGACGCGCAACTGGCAAATGGTTTGGGCCTTACGCGTTCGCAAATTTCCGCCTGGCGAAAGAACAAAAGCGATCTCGGAACACTGGCTAAAATCAAGATTCTGGATGCGTTGGGTCATGACACGCTGCACTCGGCAGTACTGAGCCTTTTTCCTGAAAAAAACCACGAAGAACTTATAAAACGGCACGAGCAACTGATTGCTCGGGTCAACCGCAGTGGACAGACACGCGATGATGCATTTTCAAATCAGCGAGAAGACGCTCTTTCGCAAATGAATTATCTCCTGGCAGCGCTCCCACCGGACGAGCGGGAACGTGTCGCCCCTCATCTGTCACCTGTATCCATGAAGTTGGGGCAGGTGGTCTATGAGCCCGGTGACCATCTGAGCCACGTGTATCTGCCAACCACGGCCATTATTTCGATGCTATACGTGATGGAAAATGGTGCTTCTGCTGAGATTGCGGTAGTTGGTCGAGATGGGCTCCTGGGCGTTGCACTATTTATGGGCGGAGAGACGATGCCGAATCGCGCAATCGTGCAGAGTGCCGGACAGGCATTCCGTCTAAGTGGCGAGATCGTCAAGCGGGAGTTTGCTCGCGGCGGCGCAATACAACGTCTCTTTCTCCGCTACACGCAGGCGCTCATTACCCAGATGGCGCAGACAGCGGTTTGTAATCGTCACCATTCAATAGCACAGCAATTCTGTCGCTGGCTATTGCTTAGCCTTGACCGTTTGGAAACGAATGAAGTGCGGATGACCCAGGAACTCATTGCGAACATGCTCGGTGTACGTCGAGCAGGCGTGACGGAGACAGCCAAAAAATTACAGGACGATGGAGTGATCCGTTACAGCCGTGGCTTGATCGAGGTAATGGACCGGCGTGTACTTGAAGAACAGGTTTGTGAGTGCTACAAGGTTGTAAAGCGCGAGAGCGATAGGCTCTTCAGCAGCCTTTGAATCGCGCAGCCTTGACCGGCAGAAACAAATCGCGATTGAGCGCTCCGCGATCAACTCCTCGGACTGACCGTCCGTCATCCGACTACGCAAAGAGTCCGCGTGAGATTCCTTCAGCATTCGGACTAGGGTATCGAAGGAGGTCATCGATTTTCGCTAAGTACATCGCGGTCTAAAAATAGAGTGGTCTGTACGGTATTGGCTGTGTATTCCGTCTAATCGGAAATCCAGGCCGCTATGTACAGAAAACTGTCAGCTTTGACCCTAACGCTTGCTCCACGCGCTTCGCCAAAGCGCCCTGCGCTGTTCGCCGGATGACAAACGTACCCCCGATTGGCCGCGGTACGTTACCGTACCGACGAATATGATGGTCACGCGCACTATCCGCCGAGAGGTGACCTTTTCCAGATCAAGACGCTCGATGCTCACTGCAGAAAGCCTTAATTAAAACTCACAATAAGGTTGGCTGTCTCTTGACAAACAGGTGATGCCCGTGTTTCTGCCCATGCTGGCTTTTGTGCCCCCTCGTTCGCGAAATCCGTTGTACATAAAATTGCAGAATCTGCGCTTTACTGCTTCCGCCTTGCTTTGCTCTCGTTTTGCCTAAGTCAACAAACAGGAGTTACAGCGACTGTTTTAAATCGATTACGCGATACGTACCGGTCCGGACAGAAGCCGTTCAATAGGATTGGAACGCGAAAAATTCGTTCGGAAAATTCTCCAAGGCAGTTTGCCACCGACGGCAAAAAAACCGTTTAGTCGATCATCAGATTTATTAGTGTGTTGTCACCGACTGATTCAATGCTGCAGACCACTTTTGCTGTGATGCTAGCCATCAGAACAGCGCCAAATGCGCATACGGAGGAACTTTGACTGATCGATCCGAAGACGGTTACGCCGAGCAATTTGCGACATGGCAGGTCAAACGATTACCGACGTCGTTTGCTAGTCGTCGCGTCTTGATCGGGCACGCAGATAAGGAAGTTGCCGATTCACTTGCATTCTCACTGCGACTCAAAGGGTCGCAAGTGTTGCATGCTCAAAGCCTTCATTCCTTGCGAGCCATCGTCGTTGCTTGGCGTCCTCACGCTCTCCTCTTGGATACGCGTCTGGACGTTGCCTCCGGATTTTCCTTTCTCCAAAGTCTTCAAGGTACGGACAGTAAAAACATGCTGCTCGTTGCAATGAGCAACAGCCGACCATTCGATGCAATCGACGCTCTGAAGGCAGCGGGTTTTGACGCACACTGTCGTCGCCCCTGTGCGACTTGGCGGATTGCAGGCCTTCTCGACGACTACTTTGCTGAAACGATGTTACATGAAATACCGTTACGACAAGCCTGAGGAAGTCCGATATTGGAAAAGATCGATCTCATTCCGCGACTATCGAGTGGGCTTTTCTGAACGAACACGCTCGGTTCGTCGCATGTGGCACTGAGGGTGGTATTAAGCAAATGCCTCAAGTGAGCCTTCGCGCGAACATGCTGCGAAAGCCCTGCATCAGAAGGCGTTGTACGGCAGCGTACCGACGCCTATTGTCGCTACAAGCAATATATCTACACTCCTCCATTCTCATTGCAAGGTCCGCCGGTCGCCTAAGTTATCCCGGCGTTTTCAGGTAAGCCGGAGTCGTGTGCATTGAAAGCGAAATCCGATATGTCGCCCAAAGACCCGTAACGTGTCGAATATGACATTGACGTTAAGCACATTGACGGCCCTGGTGTTCTGAAACGGTACGGCAACGGTGGTTTCCTCTGATTAATGCTGTTCCGCTAATACCGAATACCGAGGTGACGCGAGAATGCACCAATTTCTGTTGAATAATCATGAAAAGCACTGATTCAACGATGCCGAACGAAGTGCGCACAGCAAGCCGCGCGTGTGGCGTCCAAAGGGATAGTCGAACGTACTCATGCTTGGTTCCATCATTACCATCGTCTTCGAGTGCGCTACGAGCGACTTGGCAAGATCCATGAAACCTTCCTGAAGTTCGCCGCTTGCCTCATCTGTTGGAGCACCCTTAAGCGATCAATGCAGCCTTTTTTTGTTTGAAACCGCCTCTAAGGTAACTCGGTGAAACAATCATGGATTGTTGATGAGCGCTCTAAGTCTTGCTGAACGCAGCCAAGAGCACTGCAGCAGATTGCGATTATCGAGTTTTCAATCCGTAGACATGCACCGCTGCACTTGTCGGCTCTTTATCCGAACAGACGCCTACTTATCAACGGAGAAACCTCATGACGGCCAGTGAACTGATTGAGCACCTTAAAAATGTGATGATCGCGCTTGGCGATCCGAAGGTTGTCCTTGCCAGCGACCATCAGAGCAGGTGCGACAGCCTGAATTCGGTCGGGTTAGCCGTAGTGCTGGAACGGTCTCAAATAAACATAACTGGACGCGGCAAAAGTTCACTTCTCAGCGCGCGAAGTGTCGACACTCATCTTACAGTGGTAGTTCTCAGCGTTGACGTTTAGCGCTAGCCGAGAGATTTCCTACTGCCAGCTTGAACCAATGAAACGGAGAAGCGACCATGCGTCAACCGGACGGGATCATTGAAAGGCTCCGCGAACGGGCGGGCAATACGGTGGTGGTTGGCAGAGGTGGGATGAATGAGGAATATCGACTCCTCGACGAGCTGTGCGAAGCCGCAGATCGTATTGAGGAACTTGAGAATAAGCTTGCCGAGTGGATGAAGAGTCACCAGGTATCTGAAAGCACGTAGGACCAGTTTAGACATTCGCATGCCAATCCGGGAGCAAGAAAGCCGGGGTTGCGAAACCATCCCGCATTGACATGGCGCTGAGGTCGAGGTTACCGTGGGCACCTTTTGCCCGCACCCATGACCTTCTGTGAGCGGCGGTCAGGATCCGAGGATTTGTGGCGGCCATGGCAACCATTGAAGCTTAAATCAGCAGCAGCGAATAACGGAGCGGACATGACCGCTTTTCTCGACAAAATCGTGAACGCGATTCATGCGCAGCGAAACTGGCTCCGAGCCATGATCTGCAGCATTGGTGATGCTGTCATTGCAACGGATGCGCTCGGGATTGTCACCTTCGTAAATTCGGAGGCAATGCGGCTTACCGGGTGGACACGAGGGAATGCCTTAGGAAATCCGCTGAATAGGGTGTTAAACCTCGTCAGCGAAGACGCCCGCAACCCATTCGATATCAACGCTTCACACGCCGTACGCATAGAAGCGGGGACGCAGACATCGCCCCGCGCGCTGCTGGTTGCGAAAGATCATAGCGTATTGCCGATTGAACACACTATCTCGCCCATTTGCGATGCAAAAGGAAAAGTCGTTGGAACCGTGGTGATTTTTCGAGATGCATCCGCGCGCACTCAAGAACAGCGGCTTCTGGACGTCGCGCTGCGTTACGACGATGACATCATTGCCACAATACGAGAACCGTTTCTTGTTCTTGATGACGAGTTCCGGGTCAAAACAGCGAACATGGCGTTCTACCGCACCTTCCACGTATCACAAGACGAGACTGAAGGGGAAAGCATCTATAACGTGGACGGCGGCCGTTGGGATGTGGTGCCCTTGCGCGCCATGCTCGACGACGTTCTCGCGCACGATCAACTGGTGGGCACTTGCCGCCTGAACAACCTCCGCCTCCGGAATGGCAAAAGTGTCCTGTTGCTCAGCGCCCGTCGCCTGGAAGCAGCCAGCAATGCGCCAAAGTTCATTATGCTCACAATTGAGGATATTACGGACCGCTGGCTGGCTGAGGCAGCTCTGGAGACATCCGAACTTAACTATCGCCGGCTGTTTCAAAGCGCCAAGGACGGTATCCTCGTCCTAGACGCGATCACGCTCGCAATCATAGACGCTAATCCATTCGTGACGGAATTGGTGGGCTACTCGCGCGAGGAGCTTTTGGGAAAGGAGCTTTGGGAAATTGGGTTCTTTGGAGACAAGGAGTCAAGCCAAGCGGTGTACCGAGAGCTGCAAGAGCGCGGTTATGTACGTTACGACAATCTTCCCCTCGAGACGAAGAATGGTAAGCGCGCCGAAGTGGAATTCATCAGCAACGTGTATTTAGTTGGTCAACGCGCTGTTGCCCAGTGCAACATCCGGGACATCAGCGAACGTTCCGGGATGCAGCGAAAGCTAGAGGAGCAGGCCGAGGCGTTAACCGATCTGCACCTGCGTAAAGATGAGTTCCTGGCAATGCTAAGCCACGAATTGCGCAACCCGCTTGCCCCGATTGCAAACGCAGTGCAGCTCTTGCGCATGCGCGAATCTGACGACTCGATTCGGCAGCGAGCCAGCATCATCATCCAGCGTCAAGTCGTTCAACTGACACGGTTGGTGGACGACCTCATGGAAGTGTCCCGCATCACGACTGGCAGGGTCGTTCTACGAAATGAAGTGGTCGCCGTGAACGACATTGTCGAACACGCGGTGGAGACCACACGCCCCTTAATGGACCAGCGCGGTCATGCGTTTCTAGTATCGCTATCACCAAACCCTATCTGGCTACGCGCGGACCCCGCGCGACTGGAGCAGGTCATCGTCAACCTGCTTACTAACGCTGCAAAGTACACCGATGAGGGAGGTCGCGTTTGGCTGACCGTCGAGCACGAGCAGGATGAGTGTGTGATCAGACTGCGCGATACAGGGGTTGGTATTGCGCCTGAGCTGTTACCGCACATCTTCGAGTTGTTTGCGCAGGCAGAGCACTCGCTTGCTCGATCACGTGGTGGGTTGGGCATCGGATTGGCCCTTGTGCATCGGCTCGTAGAAATGCACGATGGCCGCGTTGAAGTTTTCAGCAGGCCGGGCCGAGGCAGCGAGTTCGTCGTCCGGCTCCCTGTTGTGAACGCCCCCGCTCTGAAAACCAGCTTGGTCCCCACTGACACCGTCGGAATGGCAACGCACGTGCTGCGGGTCCTTGTTGTGGATGACAATGCAGATACAGCTGACAGCCTGTCACTTATCGTGGAACTGTCGGGACACGACGTGCGCACAGTTCATGACGGGCTTGCCGCAATACGAGAAGCCGATGAGTATCGACCGGATGTGGTCTTGCTGGACATCGGGTTGCCAGGACTCAACGGCTATGAAGTGGCGACCTGGATACGGCAGCAGAAGAGACTGACCAATGTCGTGCTGATTGCTACAACTGGATATGGACAAGAGTCGGACCGACAACTCGCGTTAAAGGCCGGCTTTGACCATCATTTGGTCAAGCCGGTTGACTTTGCCAAAATACAAACAATCCTGGAGACTGCAGCAACGGGCTACGCGACCTCAACACCGGTCGTCTGAGTAGGCATCCTCGCTAAGGCCGTCGCCGTCGCTTCGTGACACATCGCACCGGAACAGGGCTCGCGTCAAGCGGTAAATATAGTTGGATTGGGGTAAAAGCTCAGGCTTCAAGATTGACCGTCGATTCCTGCCCGCAACTGCCTTTGTTGCCGCGGAGTACGCTGGATCGATCAGTAGTATTGCAAATGGCGTAGCTAAATTACGCTCAAGGTGACCGAATGATGCACGAATTCTTGTTGAATAACCGCGCAGCTTTGATTGACCGATGCAGGAGTAGAGTCGCTCGACGATCTGGCCGCACGGTAAGCACGGAGCACCTGCAAAACGGCGTTCCATTGTTCCTAGATCAATTGATTAAGACGCTTAAAATCGAACAGACAAGTGATCCCCTGACCCCCGTTGAAAATCACGGCCTATCGGCCAGCGAACTGCCCCCGGACGACGTGGACCGATCAGCTGCAAAGCACGGGCGCGAACTTCTGCTTCTCGGATTTTCGATCGATCAGCTTATACATAGTTATGGCGGTCTGTGTCAGGCGATCACGGACCTCGCTTGTGAGCGCGGGGCGCAATTTAAGGTCGATGAATTCAGAACGCTCACCCGCTGCCTAGACAATGCAATAGCGAGCGCTGTTGTCGAGTACACCATGCAGCGTGATGCCGCATCAGCGCATAACACCGCGCTCGATATGACCGAAAAGATAGAGTACTTGGCCGACGATCTACGAAGCCGTCTCGGGACCGCAATGCTTGCTTTTGCGGCCGCGAAGGCCAGCAATTTAAGTCTTAAGGGTGCAACTGGCTCGGTGCTCGAACACGGCCTATTTGAGCTTCGCGATTTGATCGATCGAGCGCTAGCCGAGACACGCTCAACGTCCGGGCGCTCCTCCTGCGAAGAAGTGTTTTCCGTCGCTGAGTTCATCGAAGAGATCAAATTTGCTGCAGAGCTGGCTGCACAGGTACGCGGATGCTCGCTCCTTGTTACAGCCGTTAGTCCAGACCTTAATGCCAGGGGGAATCGAGACCTGCTATATACAGCTCTCGGAAGCCTGGTGCAAAACGCGTTCAAATTCACCCGTGCACACACTGCGGTATTTTTGAATGTACATGCAGCGGCGGACCGCATCATGATCGATGTCGTTGATCACTGTGGCGGCCTGCCTAAAGGGGATACAGAAGGCATATTTTTGCCTTTTACACAGAGCACTAATGACAGAAGCGGACTTGGCCTTGGCCTTGCTTTTGCCAGAAAAAATGTCGAACTGAATGGAGGAAGCCTTACCGCTCGCAACATGCCCGGAAAAGGTTGTGCCTTTACGATTAGCCTTCCTCTTTACGGTGGCCCGTTACCTGGTAAGGGAGGCGGTCATTCCCTCTGAAACAGACCGAGAGCACCGTACCTATCGTTAGATTCAGCGCCGGGATTCAAGACCTCATGGGTGTGCACACCTTGCAGCTAACGTCGGATGAACGTGTTTCGGAGATTTCGTGACTGAGCAGATCCGCTAGCGTGCGATCGTCAGGCCGACGGCCTCAAGCACCCACTCACTAGTTCCACTGTGTTAACAAATTATTCGATTTTCCGGCCGCAGCACGGGCACCGCTCGAGACGGGCAAGCAGCGCGGCAGCAAGCCCCATCGCAGCGTTGTAATGGAGTCCGGCACATGGCGCTGCTTACGCAGGGGCGCCCCGGGGCCGGAAGCCTTCGGGTAAGGAAGACACTTTGCCGGGTAACCGATAAGCTGGAGTTTTTTTTTGCGCCACCAGGCGCTCGGTGACGAGAAAGCTGTATGCCGCTATGCACAGCGTCGCGTGGTGATGAAAGCCGCGCCAACTGCGTCCCTCGAAATGCCCCAGGCCAAGTTCCTGCTTGAGCTCCTGGTAATCACGCTCAATACGCCAGCGCAGTTTTGCGAGTCGCACGAGCTCCTTGATTGGTGTATCAGCCGGCAACGTACTGAGGAAGTACCTGGTCGGCTCGACTTCTTCCCTGGGCCACTCGACGAGCAGCCATTGCTCCTCGAGGGTGTCAGCTGGCTGGGCTGCGCGGGAGGTGCAGTGCACCCGTATTGCCGCAAAGCGCGACGACAGGGCGGCGTTGGTGCCTTCACGCCATGTGAGCGTGCGAAAGCGCCGCGACGGTAGCTGCATGGCCAGCTCTTTCGCCTGCAATGGCGCTTGAGCTTGCATCTGCAGGCTGACCGCGCCTGTTACCCCGACCACATACGTGAAGCCCATCGCTGTGAGCTGCTCGCGGAACTCGGTGCCTGCCCCGTAACCGGCGTCGGCGATAACCAGTTCGGGCAACGATTCCACCTCGGCGAGATTTTCGAGCAGTTGCAGCGCGAGCATCGGCTTGGTGACGAACTCAAGCGCCTCGGGCACTTTGCCAGCCTTACGACGGTCTGCGTCATCGGCCCAGCTTTGCGGCAAATACAGCTGATAGCGCACCGGCAGACTGAAGCGTTCATTTGCGAGCGAGACGCTGACTGCGACCTGGCAATTGTCCTGTTTCCCGAGCTGGCCACAATATTGCCGAGCGACCCCGACCGAGTGCTTACCCTTCTTCGGAAAGCCGGTATCGTCAATAATCAGCGCCTCAGGCGAACCCGCGCGCCGGCTTACTCGCTCAAGTACGTAACCGCGCACCGTATCAAGCACCGCCTGATCAGACCACGGTGCATCGGCTACAAAGTGATGCAGGCGCTGGTGTTCCGAGCGCACCCGGTCCGGTGACAGATGCGCAGCCATGGGCTCAACGCTCTTGCGTTTGACCGGCAACATCAAGCCCGTACAGTAGCCACGAAAAGGCTCGACACGATCAGCGTGCCCAAGCGACTGAGCCATCAGGGACACATACTCCTCGAATCTCTTCGAAGTAGTTTCCATCGCTCTCCTCACAATGTGCTTGAAGATAAGCGAATCATGCCTTATTTTGTAACACAGTGGTACTAG
>NZ_JBLKRU010000092.1:0-13028 GCF_047608185.1 Caballeronia eucalypticola | reverse complement strand
TTACCTCCCTCGCGGCAGCCGGACGGGTCCAGCGCCACGTGCCTGACTCGATTTCGACGCTGCGAGTACTCATCGCCCGCGCGATCACCGGCAGGCTTCCGCGCTGTCCCTGCTGTGGGAATGTCAAATTAACTTTGTGACACAGTAAGACTAAGTGTCCACAGCGTGCAGTTTTGATTCATTGGTGCCCCAAAAGCACGGTGCTCGCCAGAGCTTAAGATGTTTGAACCCCTCCTTCTCGCGAATCCTGACAGTAAAACGCTTCGCCCCGTACGCTCTCGGGCTAGCACTAGCGACTGAACCTGCCCAAGAAGCATCTCGCGCTATCCGCGGAAAACCAATCACCGAATTTGTACGCATGCCGAACCATCCTTTAAACCACCAAGAAATGGATCTGCAGAACGCATAAGGCATAACCCGGCAAATAAGAATGCAAACTCGTAGCTAACCTGCGAAGCACCACAGCGGCAAATACGCGTGAGGCGGTGCGGGTTTCCTTGCCACTGGTCCTTGCCCGAGAGCGTACGGGGCGAAGCGTGTTAATGTCAGGATTCGTGAGAAGGAGGGGTTCACACATCCGTGGCTCTTGCGAGCACCGTGCTTTTGGGGTACCCATGAATCAAAACCGCACGCTGTGGACACTTAATTTTTAGAGAGGTGAAAGCGTTTTCTTTGCTTCGTTTCTTTGTCGCTTTGGACCAAGAAATGACGCGCCGCCACGCGCAGTGGCTAATAGTGATAAAGAAAACATCCAACACTAAACGCGCGAAGACTTGAAAAGCAGCAACCCGGCAATGAACCAAACCGCTAACACAGAACCCGTGCGACCCGGCACTGACCCCGACCGTTAACGCAGAACCCACCACACTCACCCCTCACCCCGGCCACCTTCAAGCGTCCAGCGCGGCCTGCGCGCACAACTCATCGGTCACGAGCCCGGAAAGCCATTTCCCCTGCAACGCAGCGATCACCGCCTCACGTTTCCTCAACCCGCCGGCAAACCCAATAGTCGGCCGCTTCGGCGGAGCATCCAATCGCAAACTCGTCACACGCTCACCGGTAGTCGACACCACGCGCACACCCTGCGCATCAATTGGCAAACCGAGCAACTCAGCCACCGCCCCAGCCTGCATCATCTCTTCCACTTCGGCGGTCGTAATAAACCCGTCCTCATGCAGCGGACAATTGATCCCAATATTGCCGATCCCGATAAACGCGACATCGGCGTTCCCGGACAACGCATCCACAATCCGATACAACCGGTGATTGCACCACTGCTCCCGCTCCGCGCGACTATCGGCCATTAACGGCGCAGGCAACATGAAATGCTTGCCACCGGTCTTCTCGGAAAGGTGCTGCGCGACGTCGTAGCGGTTCGAAGAGCCGTCCTGGGCGATAGCGCCCACCATCGACACCAAGCGATGCTGCGGACGCTCCAGCTGCCCGATTTGCGCGACCACGGCCTTCAGCGTTCGCCCGGTGCTAATCGAGATCACCAGCGGTTTTTCATCGGTGAGATAACGCTCCATCACTTGCGCACCCGCGACCGCCAGCTTGCGGTCCACTTGCTCAGGCGAATCGCCATCGATAGGCACGACTTCGCACATCGACAAGCCGTATCGCTTCGATAACTTCGCGGCCAGCGCAAGGCAATCGGCAATCCGGTGATCCACGCGCACGCGAATCAGGTTCTTTTCCACCGCGAACGCAACCAGCCGCTGCGCGACGGGCCGCGAGATCTGCAGCTTCTCCGCTATTTCATTCTGCGTATTACCGGCGACGTAATACAGCCACGCGGCGCGGGTGGCGAGATCGAGTTTTTCGTTGGACTTGGGCACGGTGGGTCGATGTCTGGGTCGTTCGTGTCGATACAAAGAGAATCGCGCGCCATAAAGACACGCGAAAGGTCGACATTGTGCACGCTCGGCGCCGGAGGGCAAAAACTCGCCAGCGCCGTTTAAGTCATCATGCAAACCATCACGCGAGCCGCGGACGCGCCGGATCAAATAACGGCCGCACGTGCTGATACAACTCGCGGAATCCCTTCAGCCGCTGCCGCAGGATCGCATGGCGTTCCGCGTTCGGGACGAACTCATCCTTCACAGGCGGCTTGGCAAGCACCACGGCCGGATCGCCACCCGCGGCCAGCCAGCCAAGCCGCGCCGCGCCAAGCGCCGCGCCCGTCTCGCCCCCGCCATGCGTGCGCGTGCGGGTGTTGAGGGCATCGGCTAATAACTGGCCCCAGTATTTGCTGCGCGCACCACCGCCGAGCAGCGACAGCGCGTGTACTTCCGTGCCGGCGGCTTGCAATGCATCGAGGCCATCGGTCAGCGCGAGCGTCACGCCTTCGAGCACGGCATAACCAAGCAACGCGCGATCAGTTGCGTGCGTCATGCCGAAGAACACGCCTTGCGCGTACGGGTCGTTATGCGGCGTGCGCTCGCCACTGAGATACGGCAGGAAGAGCGGCGCAATTTCCAATGCCGCAGGATCAAGCGCGGCAATTTCAGCGAGCAGCGTGGGTTCATCGGTGGAAGTGAGTTTGCAGACCCAGCGCAGGCAGCTCGCAGCCGATAACACCACGCTCATCTGATGCCAGCGATCGGGAATGGCGTGACAAAACGCATGCACCGCCGACGATGGATTCGGCCGGAAGCGATCGCCAACCACGCACAGCACGCCCGACGTCCCGAGCGAGAGGAAGCCATCGCCCGGTTCCGTTGCGCCTATACCCACCGCGCTTGCCGCATTGTCGCCACCGCCGGCCGCGACGATCACGCCATCGCGCAAACCAAGTTCGCGGGCCAACTCGGGCAACAATGTGCCCGACGGCTCGCTGCCTTCGGCCAGCGCCGGCATCTGGGCGCGCGTCATGTTGCACGCGGCGAGCAGTTCATCCGACCAGTCGCGGCGCGCGACATCGAGCCACAACGTGCCGGCGGCATCGGACGGATCGGATACTTTCGTCCCCGTGAGATGCAGCCGCAAATAATCCTTCGGCAACAACACGCACGCCGTCCGATTGAAAATGTCCGGCTCGTTGTGCTGCACCCACAGCAACTTCGGTGCGGTGAAACCAGGCATCGCGAGATTGCCGGCGATCTGGTGCAACTCCGACGCACGCTTGGTCAGCTCGTCGCATTCCTTGTCGCTGCGCATGTCGTTCCAAAGGATCGCCGGCCGCAGCACGCGATCCTCTGAGTCGAGCAGCACCGCGCCGTGCATCTGTCCCGACAAACCGATGCCACGCACCTGCGCGAACTCTTGCGGGAATTTGTCGCGTAGAGCGAAGAGCGCGGCGCGCGTGCCGTCCCACCAGTCGAGCGGATTTTGCTCGGACCAGCGCGGTTTGGGGCGCGATACGGTGAACGGTGTGCCCGCCGTGCCGACGACGGTGCCGTCGCTCGCGAGCAGGAGAACTTTTACTTCGGAGGTGCCGAGATCGATGCCTAAATACATGGACGAACCCTTGATGAAGGCTAAAAGCCGCGGGAAACCGGAGGCGCTAATGTAGCGCCGCTGCCGGTGTTACGCCATTGGCAATAACACCGGACGGGCAGGAAGAAGTTGATTGAGCAGATCAGGCCCGCTTGGCGAGCCATTCGTCGACGCGGACCAGCGCCGCGCGCAGCACGCGCTCCAGGTCGGCACTTTGCGCGAGGCTGCCCCAGAGCAGTTTATCGGCGACGAACGCCTTCACCGGATCGTCGGCTTCGAAGAAAGCGTGCGCCGTGGCGGGGTCCATCACGCCATCCTGGTACGCGTACGGCAACTTGCCTTCGTGCCAGCGTTCGAGAAAGCGGAAGAACAGCGCAGGCAACATGGCCGTGGCGTTCGGATCGACGTGGCGCGCAAAACATTCACGCAAGGTCGGCGCGATAAACCCCGGGATCTTGGAGAAGCCATCGGCGGCCACGCGTTGATTCGTGTCCTGGATATACGGATTGACGAAGCGGTCGAGCACGACATCGCGGTACTTGGCCAAATCGATAGGACTCGGCGACAGGCACGGGATCACGTCTTCGGTGACGTAGGCTTCGGCGAACTTGCGGATATCGGCGTCTTGCGTGCCTTCGTGAATGTATTGATGCCCGACCAGCGTTCCCGCCCACGCGATACAACTATGCGTCGCGTTGAGGATGCGGATCTTGGCCTCTTCATACGGCAGCACGGAGTGCACCATTTCCGCGCCGACGTTCTCCCATGCCGGCCGCCCCGCAATAAATTCGTCCTCGATCACCCACTGGATAAACGCTTCGCCCATGACGGGGGCTTTATCGTCGAAACCGGTGGCGGCGAGCACGCGCTCGCGGACATCGGGCGTGGGCCGCGGCGTGATGCGGTCGACCATCGCGTTCGGGCACACCGTATTGGCGATCATCCAGTCGCGCAGCGCAGTCTCGCCGCGCAATTGCAGGAATTCGAGCATGCCGGCTTTAAAGCGATCACCGTTGCTGCGCAGGTTGTCGCAGTTTTGCAGCGTCACCTTGCCGGCATTCTGCTTCATGCGGGCGTCGAGAATGGCGGCGAGCGCGCCATAGATTGTCGTGCGGGCGCCTTTCAGGTCGGCGGCCAGATCCGGATTTGCTGTGTCGAGTTTATGGTGTTCATCGAGGTAATAACCGCCTTCGGTCACCGTGAACGACACGATCTTGCATTCGGGCGCAGCGCCCGCCGCCACCAGCGCGTTCAGGTCCGCGGCCCACGGCACGACCTTCGTGATCGAGCGGATGGTTTCATACGCCCGCTCGCCCTGCGGCGTGACGGTTTCCAGCGTGTAGGTGCCGTTTTGGGCGGCTAGTGCTTCCAGCACGGGATTCATGTCGCCGCGGATATTACCGACCGTGAGCGACCAGCGGGTGTCGCCGGATTCGATCAGCTTGTGCAGATACCACGCCTGATGCGCACGATGAAAAGAACCCGCGCCGATGTGCAGGATCACGTCGGCGGCTGCGTGGCTTTCGGTAGTCATGTCGTCTTCCTCTGATCTGGATGCGCCTCATGCGGTGCCGGGCGCTGTGCTGTGTCTCGTCGTCGCCGAAACGCGGGTGGCGCAGAGCCAAATCCGTGTTGCGTCGATCATTTGCTCGTTCTGTGAGCGAATGATCGTATTCGATTCGATGAAAGTCAAGGCACTGCGCAGCATTTCCGTTTGTGTTTTTGCGTGGATTTGTTAGTGACGACGTGGACGTGACGCCGCGATCTGAAAGCTATTGCGGTGCACAAATGCTGAGTCACTAGTAGTGGTGGGGCTAACCGGCAATCAAGGCATGGAGGAAACCCGCGGCACCCGATCCGGCGTTGAAGGGCATTCCTCTGGGGAGATTTGTTGAGCCGGACGATGCGGCCACGCTGATTTTGTTTTCGCTGAGTGACGCTGCCGCGATGATCTCGGGCGTTGTGATGGCGGGCTCGCCGCCCGGTGATTTTTGTTTGTCCGGGTGGGCGCACGCGGTTGGAAAGTGCGAACGCTCCTACCGTCCCGCCGGCCCGATCGCATGCGCTTCGAACGCGGCGCCCTGCACAAAACTCACATCGAATTGTTGAAGCGCTTCGAATTGCGCTTCGTCTCCAACATGGCTGAATATGAGCGGAATCTTCAGCCGATGCGCATAGCCCACCAACGGTTTCACCACAGAATCCCGCAGTGCCATCCCCGCATCCATCTTGATGAAATCCAGCCGCGCCATGTCAGAGACCGACATGATCTGTCCGGCATTGGGCAAATTTCCCGCGACCTTGAATCCGTACTTCTGATAACTCTTCACGAGATACCCAAGGAAGGTCCGGTGCGCCACCGCCGCCGACGGCAACTCAATCACGATCCGCGCCGGGTTCAACCCGAACTCGATCAATACCGAAGAGAAGTGCTTGCCGTGATCGTATTTCACGCTCTTTAGCAGACGCTCGTGAACGCGCAGGAACAGCAGACCGGGCCGTTGCGCGCCAAAGAAATTAAACGCGTGCAACGCGCGAGAGAGCCGGTCAAGTTCGACCAGCTTCGGGTCGTCGTCGAGTTGCGCGAATGGATCGAACGAGGCGCCATCGCCGGTGAGCGTCAGTGCCTGGAATCCGAGTTCATCGCCGAATCGCTCAGCACTTTCCACCGATGCCGTCAGCGATTGCGGCAAGCCGCGCGTGGTGACATCGAAGATAGGCTCGTACGCGCTCGCCAGACAAAACCCTTCGTAAAACGCGATGGCCGTACCCGCGCTCGCCCCTTCGCCCATGACAATGCGCGCGCCGGGAAACGGGTAGTCCGAGGCGCGGGAAACGAGTTGCTGGACGGATGGGGCAATCATCAAGTGGACGGTTTGAGAGGTGTAACGTCGATGGTAGCAGTGCCGCGCATGACGCCTTGCACAAAATCCACATATTCATATGAGGCGAAACCAACTCGCGGGATATAACTAGGGTTAACAGTAATTTCACCTATCGTAATTCGTTTTACTATGCGTAATTGAAAAGCAAACCCTCAGGAGACTCTTATGGCTGGCGAGAAGAAATTTGCATCGCAGGCGGACTTGACGGAAAAGAAGGTGACATTCGAGCGCCTCTCCGAGCACGCTTATGCCTACACGGCAGAGGGCGATCCGAATACGGGCATTGTGATTGGGGACGACGCGGTGCTCGTCGCCGATACGCAAGCCACGCCGGTCATGGCGCAGGACGTGATTCGCCGGATTCGTGAAGTCACTGACAAACCCATCAAATACATCCTGCTCACGCACTATCACGCGGTGCGGGTGCTCGGCGCGTCGGCGTATGGCGCGCAGGAGATCATCGCGAGCCAGGACACTTACGACCTGATCGTTGAGCGCGGCGAGCAGGACATGAAGAGTGAGATCGAACGGTTTCCGCGGCTGTTCAATGCCGTGGAATCGGTGCCGGGGCTGACGTGGCCGACGCTCACCTTCAAGGGCGAGATGACGTTGTGGTTGGGCAAGCTCGAAGTGAAGATCATGCAACTCGGCCGGGGCCACACCAAAGGCGACACGGTGTTGTGGCTGCCGCAAGACAAGGTGATGCTGTCGGGCGACCTGGTCGAATACGGCGCGACGCCTTATTGCGGCGATGCCTATTACCAGGACTGGCCGGCCACGCTCGACGCGCTCGCGGCATTCAATCCCGAGAAGCTCGTGCCGGGTCGCGGCGCGGCGCTAAAGACGCCGCGACAAGTCGCGGAAGGTATCGCGGGAACGCGGGCTTTCGTGAGTGAACTGTTCAATCAGGTGAAGCTGGGCGCCGCCGCCGGCAAGGACCTGAACGAGATCTACAAGCTCACGTACGCCGCGCTCAAACCGAAGTTCGGCGATTGGGTCATCTTCGACCACTGCATGCCGTTCGACGTCACGCGCGCCTTCGACGAAGCCACGCAATATCGCGATCCGCGCATCTGGACTGCGCAGCGCGACAAGGAAATGTGGGCGACGCTCGAAAGCTGATTGGCGACGACATCGATCATGGATACGAACTTTCAGACGCTGACGTTCGAGTATCGGCGCTCATCGGATCAGGACGGTGGCGCGCCGCTGCATCCGGTCGTTGTGATCGGCGCGGGGCCGGTGGGTCTCGCGACGGCGATCGACCTCGCGCAGCAGGGCACCCCGGTTGTGCTGCTCGACGATGACCACACGTTGTCGTCGGGATCGCGCGCCATTTGCTTTGCGAAACGGTCGCTCGAAATTTTCGATCGATTGGGCTGCGGCGAACCGATGGTCGCGAAGGGCGTGAGTTGGAACGTGGGCAAGGTGTTCATGCAAAACGACCTGCTGTACGCGTTCGATTTGCTGCCCGAAGCGGATCACGCGCGGCCTGCGTTCATCAACTTGCAGCAGTATTACGTCGAAGGGTATCTGGCTGAGCGGACGCGTGAGCTGCCTTTGCTCGATGCCCGCTGGCATAACAAGGTCACAGGTATTACGCAGTCCGATGAATACGTTTCGCTGCAGATCGACACGCCTGACGGTCCGTACATGCTGCGCGCGCGTTACGTAGTCGCCGCCGACGGCGCGCGTAGCCCGGTGCGCGCGCTCATGCATCTCGATACGCACGGCCGCACTTTCAAGGATCGTTTCCTGATTGCCGATGTACGGATGAAAGCCGACTTCCCGACCGAGCGCTGGTTCTGGTTCGATCCGCCGTTTCATCCGAATCAATCGGTGTTGCTGCATCGGCAACCGGACAACGTGTGGCGTATCGATTTCCAGTTGGGCTGGGATGCTGACCCTATCGCGGAGAAAACGCCGGAGCGTGTGATTCCGCGCGTGCGCGCGTTGCTCGGACCCGGCGTTGAATTCGAACTGGAATGGGTGAGCGTCTATACGTTCCGATGCCAGCGCATGGACAAGTTTCGTCACGGGCGTGTGCTGTTCGCGGGCGATTCGGCGCACGGCGTATCGCCGTTTGGCGCACGCGGCGCGAATAGCGGCGTGCAGGACGCGGACAATCTTGCGTGGAAACTAAAACTGGTGATCGACGGCGATGCGCGCGATGCCTTGCTCGACTCCTATGCGAGCGAGCGCGAAGCCGCCGCCGATGAAAACATTCGCCACTCCACCCGTTCAACCGATTTCATCACGCCGAAGAGCGATGTATCGCGTGTGTTTCGCGACGCCGCTTTGCGGCTCGCAAAAGATTGCGCGTTTGCGCGGCGGATAGTGAACAGCGGGCGGTTATCGACGGCGTCGGTGCTGCATGATTCGCCGTTGAGCACGCCGGATCGCGATGCTTTCGATTGCGCGCTTGTGCTCGGCGCGGTGGCGGCGGATGCGCCCGTGGTTTTTGCCGGCCAGAACGCGTGGTTCCTGCCGCGCGTGGGCGGGTCTTTCGCGGGCTTGCTGTTTGGTGAGTCCATGGATGCGTTAGCGGCGTTGCAAGATTTGCGTCCACAACTGAAGCTGATTCTGATCGTACCGTGGGGTTCCGATGTCAAACCGCGCGATGGCATCGAAATACTGGAAGACGTGAAGGGTCTCCTGACCCAACGATTCGATGCACTGCCCGGCACATTCTATTTGCTGCGCCCGGATCAGCATGTTGCTATGCGCGCCCGTTCGTTAGAACCCCAAGCCGTTCGCCAGGCACTCGTCCGCGCGACCTGCGCCCTGAACGAAACCCAGCCCGCGTGATGAGGTCCGCCATGCTCGATACCACCTTGCGTCTCGCCGATCCCGATGCGTTCTATGAAGCGCTGATCGATATGCATCGCGACCTCGGCAATGACGAAAGCCAACTCGTGAACGCCAAGTTGATCCTGCTGTTATCGAACCAGATCGGCGATATGGATGTGCTGCGCGAAGCGATGTCGATGGCGCGAAGCGGCGTATGAAACTGTAGAAAAGGACAAGCCCATGAAACCAGAATCGCCTGGCGCATTCACGAGTCACACCGAAACCAGCCGCCATTATCAATCGGGCTTTGCCGCCGACTTCGCCACCGAGGCGTTGCCCGGCGCGCTGCCGCTCGGCCGCAATTCACCGCAGCGTGTGAACTATGGGCTCTATGCCGAGCAGCTTTCGGGCACTGCGTTCACCGCGCCGCGCGGGCATAACCGGCGCTCGTGGTTGTATCGGATACGGCCGGCGGCAGTGCATCAGCCGTTCACGCAAATCGAAGGTGAAAACCTGCGCGCGAAGCTCGTGGCGAATTTCGCCGAGGTGCCGCCCACGCCGCCGAATCAGTTGCGTTGGGACCCGTTGCCCATGCCCGATGCGCCCACGGATTTCATCGATGGATGGGTGACGATGGCCGGCAACGGCGCCGCCGAATCCATGCAAGGCTGCGCGATCCATCTTTACGCCGCGAACCGTTCCATGCATGATCGGTTCTTCTATAGTGCCGACGGCGAATTGCTGATCGTGCCACAGGAAGGACGTTTATCGATTGCGTCGGAACTCGGCCGGCTCGATATAGAACCCTTCGAAATAGCGGTCATTCCGCGCGGCGTGCGCTTTTCCGTTGCGTTGCCGGACGGCGCCGCGCGTGGCTATATCTGCGAGAACTTCGGCGCTTTGTTGAGGTTGCCGGACCTTGGGCCTATTGGCTCGAATGGTCTCGCGAACCCGCGCGATTTCCTCACGCCGCACGCGGCCTACGAGGACCGCGAAGGCGCGTTCGAACTCGTCGCGAAGATGAACGGCGTGTTGTGGCGCGCGGACATTGGCCATTCGCCGCTCGACGTGGTCGCGTGGCACGGCAACTATGCACCGTACAAATACGACCTGCGCCTGTTCAACACCATTGGTTCGATCAGCTTCGATCATCCTGATCCGTCGATTTTTCTTGTGCTGCAATCGCAGACGGATACGCCGGGAGTGGATGCCATCGACTTCGTGATTTTCCCGCCGCGCTGGCTCGCGAATGAGGATACGTTCCGGCCGCCGTGGTTTCATCGAAACGTCGCGAGTGAGTTCATGGGTCTCGTGCATGGCGTCTACGACGCGAAATCCGAAGGGTTCATGCCCGGCGGATCGAGCCTGCATAACTGCATGTCGGGACATGGGCCGGACGCGCAGACCTTCGAGAAGGCATCGAACGCGGATACATCGACACCGTTGAAGGTGGGCGACACGATGGCGTTCATGTTCGAGACTCGCACGCTGATCAAGCCGACTCGCTTCGCGCTAGAAACTGCGCAATTGCAGGCACATTACTACGAGTGCTGGCAGGGATTGACCAAACATTTCAACCCGGAGCAACGATGAGTTTTTCAGCCGGCCCTAACCAGGATGCGCACGAAGCGCTTGAAGCGACGCGGGCTCCATCGCTTAAAAGCTGGATCGAATCCGCGAACGATCGCTTGAGCGATTTCCCGATCCAGAACCTGCCGTTCGGTATTTTCACCGATGAAGTCAACCCGCTGCCGCGCGCGGGCGTGGCGATCGGCGACTGGATTCTCGACCTTGCCGTTGTGCATCGCGCGGGGGTGATCGAAGGCGACGCCGTGTTTGCGCAGCGCACGTTGAATCCGTTTATCGCGTTGGGACGCGATGCATGGAGAAGCGTTCGCGTCCAGGTGAGCGGGCTGCTCGCAGCCGGTTGCGGCACGCTGAAAAACGATCCCGCGTTACGCTCGCGCGCGCTTGTGCCGCGGGCGAGTGCCACGCTGCATCTGCCTATCGATATCCCCGGGTACACGGACTTTTATTCATCGAAGGAGCACGCGACCAATGTGGGTTCCATGTTCCGCGATCCGAAGAACGCGCTGCTGCCGAACTGGTCGGAGATGCCGATTGGGTACAACGGGCGTGCTTCATCGGTGATCGTGAGCGGCACGCCGGTGCGCCGGCCGAGCGGCCAGATCAAGTTGCCTGATGCCGAGCGGCCGGTGTTCAGCGCGTGCCGGAAGCTGGATATCGAGCTGGAGATGGGGTTTGTTATCGGCGCGGGAAATGCGCTGGGCGAGCCTATTGATTGTGAAGATGCGGAGTCGCATATCTTCGGCATGGTGTTGCTCAACGACTGGAGCGCGCGCGATATCCAGCAGTGGGAATACGTGCCGCTCGGGCCGTTCAACGCGAAGGGTTTTGCGACCACGATCTCGCCGTGGATCGTTACGCTCGATGCACTTGAACCGTTTCGTACTGCCACGCCGAAGCAGGAGCCTGAACCGCTTCCGTATCTGCGCCATGCTGGCAATCATGCCTTCGATATCGAACTTGAAGTGCATCTGCGGCCTGTGCTGGCCGAGTCGGCGACAAAGCTTTCGCGGACGAATTTCAAGCTGATGTACTGGTCGATGGCGCAGCAACTTGCGCATCACACGGTGGCGGGTTGCAACACGCGTGTGGGTGACTTGATGGGTTCAGGCACGATCAGCGGGCCGACGCCGGATTCATGCGGAAGTCTGCTTGAGATGACGTGGAACGGACAGCGGCCGATTGCGTTGGAGGGTGGCGGCGATCGCAGGTTTATTGAGGATGGCGATGAATTGACACTCACCGGATGGTGTCAGGGTGAGGGGTATCGGGTGGGGTTCGGCGAATGCCGAGGGGTGGTGTTGGCTGCGCGTGGGGAGGGAGGGTGAGGGAGGGGCGGTTATGGGGATAGGGGGCGGGGTCAATGCCGGGTTGTTAGGTTCCGGGGTTAGCGGTCGGGGTCAATGCCGGGGGCTAGGTTCCGAGGTTAGCGGTCGGGGTCAATGCCGAGGTGCCAGGTTCCTGTGTTAGCGGTCTGGTTCATTGCCGGGTTGCTGCTTTTCAGGTCTTCGCGCGTTTAGTGTTAGCTGATTTCTTTATCACTATTAGCCACTGCGCGTGGCGGCGCGTCATTTCTTTGTCCAAAGGTAACTAGTCAGCAGCTAAAGGCGAGGGAACGTGTCCAGCGAAGCTGAGAGCGAGCGCGGCCATGAGCGGGCGACGTTGTTTGCGCAGGGTAGCCAGATACGATCGGATGATGCAAAACGCCTGAAGTCCGCGCGCGGTGCGGAAGCACCCCGACACCTTTTGTTTGAGCTTGGGCATTCTGATATCGCGTTCGGCTTGGTTATTGTCAAATGGGACGCGATGGTCGGCGATAAAGCGCCACACTTGCTTGGCATGACGCTCGAGCCGGCCCAACAGATTGTAGGCTTCGCTTTGTTTGATTCTGCCGCGCACATCTTGACGCGTCGGGTCACGAGCCTGCTGCGGGTTAAGCTTACGGCCTTGCTTGATCAAGGCGCGGCTGCGTCGCTGATAGTGGTTTGTGCGCGTGTGGTTCAAGCTCGTATGGCCGCTGGCGATGCTGTGATCGACCTCGCGCTTGGCCTGGCGCAGCAGCTTGAGCATGTGTTCGGCCCAGGGCTGCTGGGTGGATTCCCATACCCCGATCAACTCACGCATATGATGCGCGTTGCATAACGCATGCTCGCAGTCGTAGTAGGTGTAAGGCACCCAGCCGTCGTGCACCGCGACCCCGGTAAATAAGGGCAGGATGCCGAAGCTGTCCAGTGCTTCGCGGCCACGCGTGCGGTGCGAGCCATACCACGTCAGCGCCTGGGTCGAGGCCGTGTGCAGCCAGTGCAGGATAGGTCCCACGCGCATGCC
>NZ_JBLKRU010000091.1:0-13369 GCF_047608185.1 Caballeronia eucalypticola | reverse complement strand
GCAAGGTAAAGACCGTACTCGTCGCGCTCGCCGTACCGTCCCGGCAAGAAACCGTTGAAGATATGGCCCCCCACCCTCGCCCCAACATTCTCCAGCCGCCGAATCGTCTCTTCCAACTGCCGTGCACCCGTGTGATCGGCACGCGACACCAGCAGCACCAGGTCACAGTCTTGCGAAGCGATCGACAACGCATCGCTCACCGGCAGAACGGGTGGCGAATCAATCACCACGTAATCGTACGTCTCGCGAAGCTTGGCCAGCATCTCCTGGAACGCAGGCCGTCCCAGAAGCTCCGACGGGTTCGCCGGCACACTCAGCCCCGCGTTCAGCACCGAGAGGTTGCTCTGATCAAGCTTCACGATCGCCTCTTCCACCCGAGCCGTGCCCTCCAGCACTTCGGCCAGCCCTGCGCCGCTGCGCTCTTTCAACAGATGCCGCAGACGGCCCTGGCGCATGTCCGCATCGATGAGCACCACCGAAGCGTGCGTCTCCGCCAACAGATAAGCAAAGTTCGATGACACGAAGCTCTTGCCCACGCCCTGCGTCGGCCCCGTGAAGAGGATCACCTTGCCCGCCGACAAGTCACCCGTCTCGAGCAACGCCTTCATGCTGCTGCGCAATGAGCGCAATGCTTCGATCCCCGGATCCGTCGGGCTATTGGCCGCCAACAGCTTGGCCGGCGTACCCAGGCGACGGCGTGCGGCGCTGCTGTGCTGCAGTTGCGCCGACGATTGCGCAACCACGGCCAGACGCGGCACATGCGAGATGTAATCAATTTCTTCCGGTGTCCGAAGTTCCTTGCGCTTCAGCGAGATCAGGTGCACCGTCGCCGCGCTCACGAACAACCCGCCAAGAATCGAACCCAGCAACACGATCGCATTGCGCGGCCACGCCTGCTTCTCCGGCGTAATCGCCCAGTCAACCACGCCCACGCCGGGCGCCGTGCTCGCCGCTGCCACTTCCAGTTGCTGCGCATTGGTCAGCACGCTCGTGTACAACTGCGTGCTCACGGCCACATCGCGCGCAAGCCGGACATATTCGCGTTGAATGCTCGGCAGCTTCGTCGCCGTGTCGCTCAGCTCCTGGATCTGCCGGTTCACCTGATCGAGCTGCGAAGCGGCCGCTTGATACGTCGGGCTATCCGGGCGGAACTTCTGCTTCTGCTCGTCCAGCTGGAGCTGCAAGCGCGTCTGGGTATCGGCCAACGTGCTCAAGCGCGTGATCAGCGCCGTGCCTTGCTGGCCCATGTCGACCATGCTCGTCTTCGTGCGGTAATCGTTGAGGCGGTTCTCCGCGCTCTCCAGATCCGCCTTCAGCCCGGGCAGGCGCCCACGCAGGAAGTTCAGGCTCAGCTGCGCCTGCTCGGCACGCGACTGTTCGTCACGCTTCAAATACGTCCTCACGATGGTGTTGACCAGCATTTGCGCGGCCAGGGGCGAATCGGCCTGATAGCTCAGGCTCATGATCGAGGGGTCACGGATCGACGAACCCTGGCTCGCCACCGACGCCTTCAGCGCCTTGCTCACGCGCTCATAGACCGTCTGCGCGGACTGGCTGCGCAGCGTGAACTCCACGCCCGGGCGCGCCCGCAGCGTGTCGATACGCAACTCGCCAGGCGCACTGCCATCGGGTGTGCTCACGCTAAATGAGACCAGCTGCCCGACGCGGCCCTGTGCCAGCGCCTCGCCGTCCTTGTCATACAGCGTGTATTGCCCGGCTTCGCCCGTCACCACGCGAAACTTGTCGCCCAGCGACGCTTCCGGCACCGTGAAGACGCCCGGCTTGAGCAGCTCGCCGCCCCACGCGTAGCCGCTCAAGCCCAGAAACGGCGGCACCAGTGTTTGAGCGTTGACATGGCGCGAGGCCATGAACTGGCCAATCAACGGGAAATGACTTCCCGTTTGCACGCTCGTTTGCGCACCGGTTTGAGCGATCGCATCGCTCACGATGCTGCGCGATGTCAGCACCGCGCTCTCGTCGCTTGCCGACACCGTCGCGCTCATCGTGCCCGACACATCCGACAGCGCGCTGAGCGAGGCGCCAGGTTTGGACGAACTTTCCACCCGCAGCATGGCCTCGGCCCGGTATTGGGGCGTCGCCAGCAAAATGTACAGCCCGCCCACCACCACGAACGTGCCCGTGATCGCCATGAACAGCCGCTTGTGGCGTACCACGCTGCGCCACAGGTCAATCAGCCCGTCGCTCTTCTTCGGCGCCGTACTAAACGACGAATGCCCGATGTATGAACTCATGTCAAACCCCTGCAATAAAAGATAAAGGCCGAGCCCGTGGATAACAAAACGCTTCCGGCTATCGAAATAACCTCGCCCGCCAACGATGCTTACCGCTCAACCACAATGACGTTATTTATGAAGGAACACTGATGAGCTGGCCGGCACAGCAGACGTAACCTGATCAGCAACGCTGACTGACCCTGGCGCCCATGCGCGACAAGCTGACTCTGTTTTTTCCATCGGTGATATCACACGAGCCGTGCTGCCCTAACGCTTCGAGGCAGAGCTCTGACGACCGCCAAATGTTCGACAACAGGCATCTTCGACGCTGCCAGCGTGCCGCCCATCGACTTCATTCATCTGCTGGAAGGATCGTATATGCGCGGTTAAGCCAAGAATGTACGGCGACGCACGCTGAACAGGATGCTTGGCGCGCGCCGTTGCTGCGCCCCGCGAAGCGCCTTGCACGTCCTGTGGGCAGCTACCGGCGCCGCGGTGACGTACTGTCCTGCCTCGCGTCTTCAACGGCAGTACCACGGCGGTCATTGAGGTCAGAGGTTCGGTCTGCCGGCGGCGGTCGTTGTGGCCCTTGACGAACCAATGGCGGCTGGGCGCCTGAAGGCGCCACTTCCGAGCGGAAACTCGCCAATCGAACTTCCACGAACGTACAAAGCGCCGCTTTGAAATTTCCAGCAGAGAAGCGTTCGGCATTTTCACGACAAAATGTCGAATTGAAGCGGTCCGAATGCTGCTCGAACGTGTCGACAGCACTAATCAGCGACTCGATCGTTTGCTCCCTGAAAAATACACCGGTGGGCCGCTCGTCCGGCAAGCCGATGACCGTCTCCAGCGCGGCGCCCTTGCCGAATGCGATGACCGGTGTGCCGCATGCCTGCGCTTCGACGATTGAAATGTCAAAATCCTCTTCGGCCGCAAAGACAAACGCAAGAGCGCGCTGCAAGTGATCATGCAGCACATCGAACGGTTGATACCCGAGGAGCTCTACATTAGGGCCCGCCGCAGCCTTGACCCTGGCCATATCAGGGCCGTCGCCTATGACGATAAGGCGTCTCTCCGGCATCTGTGAGAACGCCTTTACGATCAGATCGACGCGCTTGCGCGGGACCCTGTTCAACGCCGTTACGTAGAAGTCCTGCTTATGTATTCCGACCGATAACCCGCCGACGTCGACCGGTGGATAAATCACCGTCGAGTCACGTTGGTAAGCCTGCTGAATCAGCCGCGAGCCGTAACGCGAACTGGTAACCAGATGATCGACGCCATTGGCCGAACGCGAGTCCCACCCGCGGATATAGTGCAGCAGCATGCGCACAAGGACCGATTTCAGACTTGACGCGAACCCGGATTTCCTCAAGTCCCTGTCCTGCAAATCCCGGACATGGCGGAGAGACGAATGCACGTAGCTCACATGCAACTGGTCTGGGCCGACAAGCACTCCCTTGGCAATCGCGTGCGAATTCGAGAGAACGAGATCGTAAGCCGATAGATCGAATTGTTCTATCGCGAGAGGCATCAACGCCAGATAGCTCCTGTATCGCGTGCGCGCGAACGGGAGCTTCTGGATGAACGAGGTGTACACCCGCCGGCTCTTGAGGAACGAGCGATCTTCCAGAACGTCAAGAATGGTAAAGACGTCTGCTTGTGGAAAACATTCCAATATAGACTGGAGAACCCTTTCCGCGCTTTCGGCTGTCACTAGCCAATCATGGACAACTGCTACTTTCATGACTTCTCGCTCTTTGCGCGTAGACAGCTCAGCGTGGTCGCTTGCCACATCGCAAATAGCGTCTGGATCGGACGCAAACTGCTGGTACGAACATGGGTCGCCGCTTCGATTAGACCGCTGCAGCCTGGACAGCACTGTTCGATGGCGCACATGCAGATCTTTCTGTAAGCAGGAGAATGCTTTGCCCTTACGAATTCCATTCGTCCGCACAATGTTGCGCAGCGCACCGAGCCCGCCAATAACGGCCGCCTACAATCAGGCTGACTCTTCGAGGGATGAACTTAGCGCATTTGTACGAGGAAAACGGACGAGCGGTGGATTTGGCACTTGCTCCCGTTCCCCGTCATTGCTATTGGCTCCCCGCATGCATCTCTTAGGCGATGCGACACTTGACAGGTTCATGTTAGCTTTGTGACGGCCGTCGCGGCAACGGCCCTTCCGCAATGCAACCGTGAACGTCACCTCGCGTCGTTTTCCATGTTTCTCTTCGCTCGGCTGGCGTCGCAACGCGGCGTAACGCTTAGGCGCTAATCAAGTCAGGATACGCAGTCGATGGCTTCTTTCAAAAAGAATTTTGCGGTGTTGATGATGCTGCAAGTTTCGACCTACGCGGCGCCGCTCCTTACCTTGCCGTTGCTTACGCGAGTGCTCATGCCAAGTGGTTATGGGCGCCTCGCGTTTGTGATGGCCTTCATCAATTACTTCGTCATTCTGACCAATTACGGTTTCAGTCTGACCGCGACACCGCAAATTTCCATCAAGCGCGACGATCGCGCTGAGCGTTCGCGCATTTTTTGGGAAACCATGCTGTCGCAAGCCTTCATCACGATAACTGGACTTGTCGTGCTGGTGACGCTGTCGTTCATTTTCGAACGGCTCGCGCAAGATCGCGGCTTGCTGCTATTGGGCTTTGGCACGGCCATTGGCGCCATGTTGATTCCCACCTGGTATTTCCAGGGGATTGAAGACCTCCGCGTGCTCAGCTCCATCGTGTTCATCGGTCGCGTGCTGAGTGTGCCGGCAATGTTCCTGCTGGTGCGCACGAGCCATGACATTTACTGGGCGATGGGCGTCAACGCGTTCGTGCCGCTGCTGTCCGGAATTGCGATTGTCACCTACTTGTATGTGCGCCGCGAACTGGATTTCGTGGCCGTCCCTGCACGCGATATTGTGAAAGCGCTGAAGAACGGCTGGAGCGTCTTCATGGCAACAGCCCTCTTCGATATCTTTATGTCGAGCAACGTCGTATTGCTTGCGTTGATATCGGGCAACGTCACAGCGGGTTACTTCTCGGCCGGTGACAAACTGATACGGGCAGCGCTTGGTATGATGACCCCGCTGAGAAGCGCGGCTTATCCGCGTATCAGCTACCTGATGCATCACGCCCGCGAGGACGCATTCAATTTCTTGCGAAAGATGCTTGTGTTTCAGGGCGGCCTCCTTGCGGTTGTATCGCTGACGATTTTCCTTGGCGCGCCGCTGGCGGTCAAAATACTTTACGGTGCGCAGTTTTTGCCCACGGTGAACGTCCTCCGATGGATGGCCTTCATACCGCTCATGTCGGGGTTCTCTGACATATTCGGAGTGCAGACCATGCTTCCGCTCGGGATGAGATCGCAGTTCAGCCGCGTGTTGATTGTCTCGGCTTTCTTGAATTTCGGATTGCTGGCTGTGCTTGCCAGGCTCTATGGCGAGCAAGGCGCCGCGGCAAGTGTGCTCATGGTTGAGACGTATATCGCGGTAGCCATGGCGGCAACGCTGTATTTCGAGAAAGTACCGTTTCTTAAACGACGTCCCCTCGCGTCATAAGTGAAACTCGTATTTCCCATCGTCCGATGTTTGGTGATATGCACGGCTGCGCATTGCAGATGAGCGACTAGTGTCTTGTTACGTCGTAAGTCCCGGATGCTGCCATGCCAGAAAGCCTTATGCGGGCGTCGCCGGTGGTTAAATGCCGACCTCTTGCCTGCAGTGGCGGCGAAGCCTCGAAGAGGCCCGGCAACTCAGAACGTTGATAAGCTTGCGCGTTCGGTAAAGCCCTCACTCTCAATCCCTTTGAGTTGCTCTCTTGCTTCAGCACTCAGGTTGGCGATGTTCTTTCCATTCCCCGACTTTCTCCCAAGCCGCTTACGCTTACAGCCTCTTTCGTCAGCCCTACATTCAACGACAGTTCACGCAAGTTGCGACACCCGCTTGTCGAGCGATGGGAGGCCGCGCCGGCGTGCTTTCGGGAAAGCTTGAGTCGGAAGCGGCTCAGCATTCACCGGTAAGGCACGTTACAACCGTAGACGTTCTATAAGCGCATCTGGTTTCGCTGCGATTCGGCCTGGAGGCCACGACGTCAGTGGTCACAGCGGCGGAGTCGCCGCTTGTTCCGTTTATGTGAAAACTGGCACTTGTATCCAGACGTGTCTGGGCACAAATGCCAGTCAGAAGAGGCGCGGCCGGCTCGAGAGACCCTCGAGCAATGCAGATTTACCCCACCGTCGGGCGCTCGGAGAGCTGCGGCGCTGTTGCATAGGCCTCGCCGTATAACACTTGCAGCAGCTTGCTCGCGGCGCGATCCCATCTGAATTGCTGAGCGTGGCGCAGGCCCATCTCGCGATACCGCTGCCGCAGTTCCTTGTCACCCATCATCAGCGAAATCTTGGCTGCGATGTCATCGACCGATTTCGCATCGCAATACATGGCTGCATCGCCGCACACCTCAGGAAGCGAGGCCTCGTTCGATACGATGACCGGACAACCGCAGTACATCGCCTCCAGCGGCGGCAATCCGAACCCTTCATAGAGCGAGGGAAACACGAGGCATGCCGCGTCGCCGTAGAGCGCCTTCAACTCGCCATCCGTGACGAAGCCCGCCCATACGACCTGGTCGGATTGCTCCTGCTCCATGGCGTGGCCCGCACCGAAGATACGCGGGTTGGCACCGCCCACGACGACAAACTTTATATCGCGTAAATGATCAAGCTGCGGTAACGCATCGAGTACTCGCTGCAAGTTCTTGCGCGAATCGAGACTGCCCACGATGACGCAATACGCGCCTTTCGTCAGGTCCAGCCGCGACAAGATGGCAGGATCGCTGACTACGCGATCGAGATGATCGGCACCGTTGGGGATCACCGCCACGCGGGCCTTGTCAATACCGAGGTGGTGACAGATGCGCTCCTTGGAGAAGGCCGACACCGTGAGGATGACCTTCGACTGCCGATGCAGGATCGAAAATTTCAGCTTGTACCAGAGCCTGAATTTTTTCGAGAATGCATAGGGAACGTCGTACACAGCCATGTCGTGAAGCATCACGATCTGGTTATTCTTGAAGAGAGGCCCCGTATTGCACAGGCTGATGAGTGTCTGGTGACTGGTCGCAAGGGGCAGCGTGATTTGCTCCCATACATTGCCTTTGAACCATGCAACCATCCGCTTGCGCTTGAGCGCCAGACCGGCGCCCGCCGCATCCCGTGGCACCACCACTTCGAGTTCGTCCGCAGGAAGCTCGCGCGCCTGCAAGGCGCGCGTCAGTTCATATGCGACCCGTTGGACGCCGGTAATACGCTGCGCAGTAAACTTTCCATTGATTGCAAATTTCACAAGACCTCCGCGACGACGGTACTTGCCAACCGTGTGATCGAAACCGCAGTCCTGACTCGCCCTGCAAACACGTTTTGCATCATGAATTCTCGCGGTGAGCGCCCGTCTGGTGACTTGGGATCGGTCTGCAGTGCGCCGTCGACCACTGCCGACAAAGCCTCTGCCTGAGCAGTCAACACGGCGCATGAATTCATCCCGAGTACCTGGACTGTGTTGAGGGATTTCCGGGCGTGCTCATGATCGACTAGCCGTGCTTTCATGCGACCCTCTCCTAAATTGACCTGTCGATAACCTGAATTGCGCGCATCACCGTTGATCCTCGCGACTCCAAATCCATTGACCGCGGAGCGCGCGACAGGTCAGTCGTCGCACTCGCGATCATGCCGATGAACTCGCATGTATCCCGGCGTTGCATGCGTACAGACGCAACGATAGGTGCCGGCGGTAACTGGGACAGTGCGGGCGGGCACATATCGCGGACGCAATTCGAACTGCAAGCTCAAGAAAGACAAATCGGAGGCGCGCCAAACGCTCATGGCTGCGATCAGGCAGCCGCGAGCGTTCGCGCTTTAGTCAAATCGATGTAGAGCGCCGCGGCGATGGCGGCACGGCACAGGTCAAGGCGTATGGGCGGCGGGCCACTACGCTTGCGGTGCGGGAGATTTCGCTAAGAGCGAGAAACGTCCTGTGGAGAGACGACAGCGCGTGTCTGGATGGATCGCCCGAGCCGGGCGCGTGCTAAATCAGTGAGCATCGCGGCACGCGTGCAAGAACACGGCGATGCAGCCGCGTAGCAAGGACTGCCTTGCGGATTACGTCAGTTTTTTTCGCCGCTCGCGTTGATTTGCGCGCCGCGGGTAGCGCACGCGGAAGGCATTGCTCGAAGAAGATTGAATCGATACACGGCGTTCGATGCCGCATCGGGGCGTCTGGCTCGATGCATTCGCCCACAGTAAACTTCTGATGAATAAGGGGTCTTTGCGCGCCCATGCGCGTCGTCAACGCCTTTGCGGATTGCGCCAGGCCCCGCATCCGAATGCTTACGACATCGGGCATGGAACCCGGCACGGGAGCATTCGTGACACGATCAGCATCCATGCACCAGCCAAGATCGACTCGATCCCGCTGATACACCGGAGGACGATGTACCGGTCATAAAATGAACGTAGCCGCAGCGGTCCGCTGCGGCTACGCGTTTGCAGCTCAACAATGCGCTTAGAAATGCGCCGTCGCAGCCACCGGGTTTGTCGAGATCATCGACTTCAAGGTCGGATAGGTCGACTTCTGGGCGGTGGCACTGGTCAACACACCGAAGGCGTCGTTCGGATAGTCGTATAACTCGTACCAGGTCGCGCCGATCACGTTGTATGTGGCCTTGGCTGCAGCGAGCTCCGCGATGGTCTTCGTGATGTACGTCTGCTGCGCGGCTGTACTCTGCTCCGGGCTCGTGCCGATTTCGGTGAAGATGATCGGCAAGTTGTACGTCGACTTCAGTTTTGCAAGCACGTTGTAGGTACCCGACGTGCCAATGGCGTTCTCGAAGTCACCGCCGTCCTGGTACCAATGCCACTGGATGATATCGGGCGAGATCGTCGGATGCCCCGTGCTGCCGTCCGGCTGCGTGCCAGTCATCAGACCCGCGAGGAAGCCGAAATGCAGCCAGCCCGACGTTGCGTTCGCAATGACCTTGGTGACGTGGCCGGTATCGACCGAGCGCCAGCCGTCTTCGGCGCCGCGCAAGGAGCCGCGCCAGACGGGGAAAGTGGAATTATCGTAATCTGTAATGCTCTCACCATCGCTTGCAATAGGTGCGTTGTGGCTATCAAGGTCATACTCATTGCCGAACTCCACCACCGGGACGCCCGCAAGCTTGGTCGCGGCGTAGGCCGAGATCGTATATGCATAGGCATACGCGCTTGCTTCGGTCGGCGCGGCGCCATTCAGAGACGGATCGTCGTAAGGATTAGCGATGATGACCGGCTGGACCTGCACGTTAGAGCCCAGTCCAGGAATCACGGTGTTCACGAAGGTATCAACGTCCTGTGTCGTGTACATGTCCTGCCGGAAGTTGCGTATTCCCAGGTCAGCCAGCGACGCAGCTTGCGTGCTGAGCGGGACCGACTGAGACAAGCCGCCCTGCACGTAGTGGCCGTTGATGCCGTAGAAAGGAATTGCCGGACCTGTCGACGCCGGCGTCGTTGCGGCCGGCGGCGCGGCAGCGGAAACTGCCGGCGTAGACGTGGTGGACGTTTTCGCCGGGGTTGCTGCGGCTGCGGCTGCGGGTGCCGCGGTTGCGGCAGGTATCGCTGCGGGCGCCGCGATTGCAGCAGGTATCGCTGCGGGCGCCGCGGTTGCAGCAGGTATCGCTGCGGGTGCCGCAGTTGCTGCTGCCACCGGACGCGGATCGGATGACGCGGCCCAACTGTTATTCGACCATACCGACCAGACGTTCGCCGAATTGGTCATATACATCTTCCCTGCGTACCAAAGTACCAGAGTCGCTGTACCAGTCGAATTAGTCGTCTGGCCTGCCCTGAGGACCACGCCATTATTGAGCGTCCAGACCGCACCCGATGAATCGTTGATCGCGGTGGCAGGCGGGATTGCCGTTCCGCTGACCGACGCGGGATGCTGTGCAATGTCGATGTTAGTAGCTGAACCTGCCACATTGGCATCATTCGCTGCGCCGCCGCCACCGCCGCCGCCGCAAGCGGCGAGTGAAAGGCAAAGCGCGGATAGGCCGATAAACTTTCGTTGTACTAAATTCATAAAATTCTCCATCGCCGAATGTTCAGACGAAAAGGTTAAGAAAAGAGCATCTGGATCGACCACTTCGCGGCCTGATCAACACGAGCCCTTTCATCTCTCAGTTAGAAATTTCGGTCGCAGCCGCTGAGATACGGCCTTCCGATTCACTTATTAGGAGTCCTAATGGACTATGCAGCAGCGACAGATTTATTACAATTACCTGTCGCCTGCAGTGCTAAACGCTCAGAACAATGCGCAAAAGTCGGCTTGCGGAACAGTCGTGGATGCCACAACCGGGCTAACGAACGCGATTTTTGGTCTGGATGGACTTGGCGATTGTGCCGTGGTCGCTCAGGCACAGAACGCGGCCACTGCAGGACACTGATCACGCGGCCTTGCCGATCCGCTGGAGATCATCTGCATGCCCGCATCCACCGCTGGAGGACGCTGAGTTCGCAAGCTCGAACGCACTGGAGGCGGCGAACCGGAACGAACATTTGACGCACCGCGCGCCCCCGGCAATCAGGCCGCTGGCGAAGGCGCTGAGAACCGGCAGGATCGAGTTGACGAGATGTAAAAGCGTTCTCATTGAGCAATCCACGTTAAGCGACAGAGGTAGAAACAGGCAAAGAAAAACCCCCGAACGCTACGAAAGCGTTCGTCCCTTGGCTACCAGGCGATTTAGCTAGAACGGCAAAAACTACGCGCTGCGTCTGGCACCGGAAATTACGCTTCCCGCGCCGCACAATTCCGGAATGTTACACGAACGAAACGTTTTAACGCAGTAGTAAATACGTAACGCAGTGTAACTGCGTATTTTTTCGCGGAATTACATACCACTATTGCTCTTGCGCAACGGCGAGAGCCCCGTGTATAAAGGCGCTAGGCAGTAGCGAGCATCTAATAGTTATATCAATTAATTCACGCTAATCTTCATAACTATCATTTTTGAATCAACTTTAATTAATCTGATTAATAAGGAAGTATTAAGCGAATTGTTAGGCGGGTCCGTTTAGGACGCGATGGAGTGAATCCGACCATGCAGGTTGCGGTTGGACCTGAAAAAATGCCCCGATGGCCGTCTTCACATCAGGGCAATGTAGCTTCGGCGTGTTCGTATCGTCGCGAGAGGGTCAAGCTATGTACGCCTTGGAAAACAAAAAAGCTCCACATCAGTGGAGCTTTTTTTTCGTGTGCGCCCAGCATGGGCGCAATCTTGGAGGTGCGAGTCCTCCCGTGAGTTGACCACAGCGAACGAAGCGAAGCGCAACTGCGTGAGGGTGACCGAGCGTGGGGAGGAAGCGTGGAGCGAAGCCGCGAGCCGATGGACAAGAACCGGATAGAAGGCGGTGCCGATCAGGGCGAGCAGGCACGAAACTGCGAAGCTCTCGTGGTCAAGGATCAGGTGCTGTAGATCCGGCGGTTGTGCGGTGAAGGATTGCGTTCTTACCTGGGGAGATCTCGCCTCGTGCCTGAAAGGGCGACGGCGTCGAGTCGGAGCGAGAAGTCAGCAGAGGCCGTACTAGTCACAGGATAGGCCGGTGAGGCTGAAGCTAGTGATGAAGGGCCGAACGAGAAGGAGTGTTCAGCGTCATGTCGATGTGGCAGGCATTGCGTCAGATGCCCGGGCAAACGGGGCGAGCGGGAGTAGCGCGCGGTGAAGCTGCGCGTGTACCCGTGAGTGACGAAGCTTGCCGCCCGCGGCATGAATCCGGGAACACAGGGTCGGCGCTGCTGGAAGCGGCGTTGACGAGAGAGAACCTGAAGCAGGCGTTTAAGCGGGTACGGGCAAACAAAGGCGCTGCGGGTGTAGACGGTCTGGATATCGATCAGACCTCCCGACACCTGGTGACGGTGTGGCCTGTGATCCGCGAGCAATTGCTAAAGGGGACGTACCGGCCGAGTCCGGTACGGCGAGTGACGATTCCGAAAGCGGACGGAGGCGAGCGCGAGCTGGGCATCCCGACGGTGACGGATCGGCTGATCCAGCAAGCACTGCTGCAGGTGTTGCAGCCGATTCTGGACCCTACCTTCAGCGAGCATAGCTACGGCTTTCGGCCCGGGCGCAGTGCGCACGACGCGGTGTTAACCGCGCAGTCGTACGTGCAGTCTGGGCGGCGGGTTGTGGTGGACGTGGATCTGGAGAAGTTCTTCGACCGGGTCAATCACGACATTCTGATCGACCGCTTACAGAAACGCCTTGGCGACGCCGGAGTCATCCAGTTGATCCGGGCGTATTTGAACAGCGGCATCATGGATGACGGGGTGGTGCAGCAAAGACATCAGGGCACGCCGCAAGGCGGGCCGCTATCACCATTGCTGGCCAACGTGCTGCTCGATGAGGTGGATCGGGAATTGGAAAGGCGGGGTCATTGCTTCGTGCGCTACGCCGACGATTCGAACGTGTATGTTCGTAGCCGCCGTGCAGGTGAACGAGTGATGGCACTGTTGCGACGCTTGTATGGTCGGCTGCGCTTGAAGGTCAACGAGACCAAGAGCGCGGTGGCGAGCGTGTTCGGCCGCAAGTTTCTGGGCTACGGCTTGTGGGTAGCTCCGGGCGGTGTAGTGAAGCGCAAGGTAGCGGCCAAACCGCTCCTGGCGTTTAAGCGTCGCATTCGTGAACTGACCCGCCGTTCTGGCGGGCGCAGCATGAAGGAGGTGGTGGAACGGTTACGGCCTTACGTGTTGGGGTGGAAGGCATACTTCAGGATGGCGCAAACGCCCAGTGTGTGGTCGGCACTGGAGGAGTGGATGCGTCACCGGCTGCGCGCTATCCAGCTTAAACACTGGCGCCATGGCCTTACCATCTACCGGGAACTCCGTGCGTTGGGTGCATCCGCTGAAACAGCGCGCCAGGTGGCGGCGAATAACCGTTGCTGGTGGCGCAACAGCGACCGTGCTCTCAAACGCGTGCTCACTATCGCCTACTTCGATCGACTGGGGGTACCTCGACTCTCCTAACCTCAACTTCTCGAACCGCCCGGTGCGGACCCGCATGCCGGGTGGTGTGGCAGGGGTACGGCCTCTTGGCCGTCCCCTATGCCGATCA
>NZ_JBLKRU010000090.1:0-13707 GCF_047608185.1 Caballeronia eucalypticola | reverse complement strand
TTGTTGCTCATGCTTTTGACTCGTCTGCTTAATGCCTGCCACCATTTCCCTGGCTTCGTCTACGGTACCGCGCGCTTGTGCATGCATAGCAATACTATCGAGATCGATGTGCGCCCGCGCAAAGGCTCCAGAGCGTGCTGCTCAGGATGCCATCAACCCGCCAGGGGCTACGACCAACTGCCCCAACGCCGCTTCGAGTTCATCCCGATCTGGGGCTTTGCGGTGTTTTTACTGTACAGCATGAGGCGCGTGGAATGCAGGCGATGTGGGGTCAAGGTAGAGGAGGTGCCCTGGGCAATGGGCAAGCACCAGTTGACCAGGGCGTACATGCTGTACTTGGCGCACTGGGCGCGCAAGCTTTCATGGAAGGACACGGCACAGTCCTTCCACACCAGTTGGGAGAAGGTCCAACAGGCCGTGGCCTATGTCGTGCAATGGGGTCTGGAGCATCGCGAGCTGGGGCATATCCGGGCCATCGGCGTGGACGAAATCGCCTACGGTCGTGGTCATGAGTATCTGACACTGGTCTACCAGATCGAGGCGGGCTGCACGCGCCTGCTCTGGGTGGGCGAGAAGCGCACCAAAGAAGCGTTCCAGAAGTTCTTCGATATGATCGGCACGGAACTGGCGCAGGGCATCGAGTTTGTGTGTTCGGACATGTGGAAACCCTATCTGGACATGATCAAACTGCATTGCACAGGGGCGCTGAACATTCTGGACCGCTTTCACATCGTCGCTAAACTCAATCTTGCCATCGACGAGGTCCGTGCGGGCGAAGCACGCCAACTGGTCAAGGACGGCTACGAGCCGGTGCTTAAGAAGTCGCGCTGGTGTCTGCTCAAGCGCCCGGGGAACCTGACCGACTCCCAGCGCATCAAGCTGCGTGAGGTGCTGCGCTATAACCTCAAGAGCGTACGGGCCTACCTCTTCAAAGAATACTTCCAGCAATTCTGGGACTACGAGTCACCCGCATGGGCAGGCAAATTCCTGGATCAGTGGTGCAGCGAGGTCATGCGCTCGCGCATCGACCCGCTCAAGAAATTCGCTCGCACAGTACGCACCCATCGAGAGCTGTTGCTCAACTATTTCCGGGCGCGAAAGGCGTTCTCCAGTGGCATCGTTGAGGGACTGAACAACAAAGCCAAAGTCACTATGAGAAAAGCCTATGGATATCGCACCTTCAAAATGACGGAACTCTCGCTATATCACGTACTTGGCAAACTTCCTGAGCCAGAACTCGCCCATAGATTTTACTGACGGACCAAAAAATTTGTCCAGCACTGCAGTTGATGCTCAAAAGCCTGAATTACCCACCCAATCCTTATCGTGCGCAAGCAGCCATATGACATTTCGTTAAGCCCGGATGAGGTTTAACAAAATCAGATGAAAATGGCAATTTCAATGCCGGCGATTACTGCGAGCATGACCGCAGCGATCAACAAGGCAAGGCGAAAGTGTACGATTTGTTTGATCTCGAACCGTACAAATGATAGCCCGTCGCATACGCAGATAAATTCTTCTTCGCTGGAGTCAATCACTTTGACGACTTTAATGGGCAGTACCATCTTCCCTCTCCTGATTGTCCTGCCGCCGAGAACGATTCTGCCGGCAGTACCGCGTGCATTTTCAATGAGTAACACCGCTGGTTCTTAACGTATCTCTGAGCTCTCGACGCAAGATCTTACCTACCGGTGACTTCGGAAGTGCTGGAAGGAACGTGACGTATCTCGGTACTTTGTAGGCGGTGAGATTTTCTCGGCAATGTCGAATCACTTCTTCTGCAGTGATATCAAGGTCTCGTCGTACGATGAAAAGATGCGGCACTTCTCCAGAGCGAGCGTCTGGAACTCCAATGCATGCGCATTCATCTACCGCTGGAAGCATTGACACAACTCCTTCTATTTCATTGGGATAGACGTTGAATGCTGACACAAGGATCATGTCCTTAAGGCGGTCTACGATGTACACCATCCCACGGTGGTCCATTCGCGCGATGTCGCCTGTACGGAACCAACCGTCTTCAGTGAACACGTTTTTAGTCTCTTCTGGCTTCCGCCAGTAGCCGGTGAAGACCTGAGGTCCCTTAACGCATAGTTCGCCGGAAGATCCTAACGGAACGGTAAGCCCACCGTTGTCGATGATCTTGACATCGGTTGAGGGAAACGGAACGCCGACGCTGCCCGTCCAGCCGGCGCTGTGTAGATTAAACGTCACGCCTGGAGAGCACTCGGTCAGCCCGTACCCTTCAGTGAGTGGAATTCCCGTTACGGTTTTCCATCGCTCTGCGACAGACTCAAGCACGCTGGCGCCTGCGCCTATGACGAGTCGAGTAGCAGCGAAATCCTCTTTAAGAAGGCGGTCGGATGCAAGCAAGCTGTTGAAAAACGTATTCACGCCAGGCAGCACATGAAATGGAGCGCGCTTGATTTCAGAGAATATTTGATTTGAATCGCGCGGGTTTGGTACAAGCCGATTTGTCCCGCCTAGCCAAAGCATCATGAGCATGATATTGAGCGGAAACACGTGATACATAGGGAGTGCAGTTATGCAGGTTGTGTTACCCGCGATATAAGCCTGCGGTAACCAGGAGATCTGTTGCGCCACGCCGCACAGCAAATTTTTGTGGCTCAATGCCGCACCCTTCGAAACACCGGTCGTTCCACCGGTGTACTGAAGCACTGCAATATCTTCTGGGCGCATGATGGGAGGGTTGAAACCACCCGGGGCGCCTTCTTCAAGCGCCGTCCCCAACGCTTTCGCTTCTCCAATGGAGCGTTGCGCAACAGGACGCCACGAATCACCCGTTGGGATCAAGTCTGTCAAAGCGGCGAACACAACATGGCGGAGCGAAGTGGCAGACGCGATCTCTGAAACGAGAGGCAGGAGTGATTCGCTGCACACGATTGCCTTGGCGCCCGAGTCATTAAGTTGATGAATGAGTTCGCGGGCTGTGTACATCGGGTTGACGCTGACCATTGTCATACCCGCACGGAGAATGCCCAACGAACAGATGGGATAAGTCAGACTGTTCGGAAGCATCAGCGCCACACGGTCGCCGGCAAGCAGGCCTTCTCGGCAAAGGTATCCGGCAAAGAGGTACGAGAACTCATCAAGGGCTTGATAGCTGAGTTGAACTTCAAGGCAACTGAATGCGACATTGTCTTTGTAACGGGCGGTGCGTTGAGCCACCATCGCAGGAATTGTTAGGTCGTTCTCAAAAGGAGCATCGAAAGCGACGTCCGATGGGTACATCTGATGCCAAATTTGTGACTGCATTAAGGGTCTCCTGACGTGTCGTTTCAGTTCTGGCACCAAGCCAGACGGCTGTCAACTCAGCGCGTCGCGCACAAAATCCAGTCGGTCTTGACCAAAATACATTTGACCTTCGATAAACATTGTCGGAGCTCCAAACGCCCCCCGTGCAACAGCTTCCTCAGTGGTCGCCCGCAAAGCCGCTTTGATGTCAGCGTCGCTTGCGAGATTCACTATCGCCGTTGAGTCAAATCCGGCATCGGATAGGGTACGAGCTACAAGAGTTGGATCGTTCAAATTGAGCGAGTTCACCCAGATTGCCTTAAATATTGCTTCAAGAAAATCAGGCAGGCGTTCGGGCATCCTTATTTGTACACCTGTCGCAACTCGCATGAGAGTCAGAGTGATGATGGGAAAGTGCGGATTTTGAACGAGGGTCACACCGTAGCGTTTTGCATACCGACCTAGATCAGTCGTCGAATAAACTCCCTTAGCGGGTATTGCAGCTGGCGACGCGTTCCCCACCGCTTGAAAAACCCCGCCCAGAAGCATTGGCCGATAGATGAGGCTGGATCCGGTCGACAGACACAAGGAGGGAAGTTGGGTCCATGCCAGATAGGACGCGGGACTGCCGACATCGAAGAAAAACTCGACCTGCTTGCTCATGGGCAATACCTCGGTTACGTCACTAAACGTCCGTTAAGTAAACGAATGATATGCTACGGTTTTATTCCCGTCTAATGGGATAACCCTAAGCACAAAAGGAATGTCATGCGCTATTCGGCCACTCACAAGCAGGAAACTCGCGAAAAGCTTTTGGACAGCAGTCGTGCGATCGCTAAAAAGGGCGGATTCGACTCAACTGGCGTGGACGCTTTGATGTCGGCTATCGGTTTGACGGGCGGGGCGTTCTACAGTCATTTCGCATCGAAGGGAGAGCTATTTGCTGCGCTTGTAGAGCGCGAGGTCGAGAACAGCTCGAAAATGCTTGCTGGCGACGAGACATCGACGCCCGACCATGTCGCCAAATGCATTCGAAATTATCTAAGCACTTTCCACGCTTTGCACCCGGAGATCGGTTGTGGATTAACTACGCTCGGTCCGGAAATCGCGCGGTCGAGCCCGCAGGTCCGAGCAACAGCCGAGGCCTCACTTAAGAAGACTCAACGCAGTTGGGCCGAACGGATGGATGGCGATGGCGACAAGGCATGGAGCCTGCTCGCTCAATGCATAGGTACAATTGTGATGGCTCGGGTTGTTGAGAGCGAACGGACTCGCCAGGAAATTCTTGCCTCAAGCCGTCGTTTTGTCGAAAAGACCCAGCAGAGCTGAGCATTCGTGTTCGGTGCCTGTGGCTGGGCCACAGTTTGATCACATCCTAAATCTCCAGTACCACGGCGATTTTTCCAGTTGGCGCGATTGCCGCATCCAAGTGGCAACGCTATCTTCGCCCCAACTGTCGAGCGGCAATCAGCGATCCGATCCAATGGTCGGTAGATATAGCTTTGCAACCTTCTCTTGTCGACGGGTTACTGCTCACGACCGAATTTATCGCAATGCAATGCGGCCATACGCGGACCGGTTGCATCAGCCAACCTCCGTCATTTAGAGGACCCCGGGGCTGCGTAAAGACCAATTGACAGCGAACTCGCACGAGCTTATCGTGGCCTGATAAATGAACGATCGTTTATTGAAGAGAGTTGAGGCTATGGTTACTATCGAACAAACGAAGGTGGCGCTGGTGATCGGAGCAGGGGACGCAACAGGCGGAGCAATCGCTAAGAAGTTTGCTGCCGCTGGCTATGTTGCATGCGTCACACGACGCGACTCACAGAAACTTGAGGCGCTGGTATCGGAGATCAAGGCATTTGGCGGCTCGGCACACGGATTCGGTTCGGATGCTAGAAAAGAGGAGGACGTGGTCGCGCTCGTAGAAAAAATCGAGAACGAGATTGGGCCGATCGAGGTACTTGTTTTTAATATCGGAGCAAATGTTCCATCGAGCATTCTCGAAGAAACTGCGCGTAAGTACTTTAAGATTTGGGAAATGGCATGTTTCGGAGCGTTCCTGAACACAAGGGAAGTCGCCAAACGTATGGTCCTTCGCAACCGCGGCACAATTATTTTCACCGGTGCCACAGCTGGTATTCGTGGTTCAGCTAATTTTGCCGCATTCGCCGGAGCGAAGCACGGGTTACGGGCTCTTGCTCAAAGCGTTGCGCGTGAGTTGGGGCCGAAAAATATTCACGTTGCACATGTGGTGATCGACGGTGCGATCGACACGGATTTCATCCGTACCAACTTTCCTGAAAAATACGCAACGAAAGATCGAGACGGAATTATGAATCCGGACCATATTGCAGAAAATTATCTGTATCTTCATTCGCAACCTCGAGACACCTGGACCTTCGAGATGGACCTTCGACCCTATATGGAACGGTGGTAGGCGAACTCGTAGGCGGACGATCGAAACGCAAGTAACTCGTCCAAAAAAATCGATAGCGGCATGCGGATGGCAAACCGGATTCGCACTGATCCAGGAGATTCGTGCTGCCATAAGAATATCCACAGATAACGCCAAGCCGGCGCCTGCTGCGGCCCTGCTCATCCACGCTCTTATCGGAGTACTACGTTCAATCTAAGATTCTTCGCGCAAATGTCGTGGGGGCCACTCCTTACCCCATCGACAAGAATCGGTCCCGAGGGTGCCGAATAGTGTAATTAATCAAAGTGCCGCGCGTCGCGTTCAATGAAATATGTTTTTCGAATGTTGGTAGTCAGTACGTCATCTGCTAGGGTGTTAATAGGGCATTCCCGTACGGGTCGGTCCCCGGCCATGAATCGTTGACATGAAACTGTCGCGGTCCCTATAGTCTGCCGATCGTTAACTGAACGATAGTTAATCAAAAGAGGCGAAATGATGGCAACAGTGGGCGCGGAAGCGCTACAGCTAGCATTGCAGGGTGTCTCGATCGGCGCGGTGTACAGTCTTGTTGCCCTTGGTCTCGTACTAGGCTACAAGGCGACAGAGGTGCTCAACTTCGCACATGGCGATGTCCTGATGCTTTCGTCATTCTTGGGGTGGTGGCTCATTGCCGGAGTCGGACTTTCTTTTTGGCTTGCGCTTCCGATTGTCATAGTCGCTGTTGCCGCACTTTGCTACCTCATTGAGGCTCGGATCATGCGAGCAATCGTAGGTCAGCCACAATTCGCCGGGGTCATGCTGACGATCGGAATTGGATTCATGATCCGCGGTGCCGTTAGCATCGTTTTTGGTCCTGAATCACGAACCTACGTCACTCCTTGGGGTAACCACACAACAAAGATCTTCGGTGCGGTGGTGGGCAACCTCAATCTGGTGATCCTCGCTGCAGCGTTGCTCGTCACGGCCGTGTTGTTCATATTCTTACGGCGGACGGCACTTGGCATCGCGGTTCAAGCCGCGTCGCAAAACCAGTTAGCAGCCTACATCTGCGGCATCCGTGTAAAGCGTCTTAACTCGATGGTCTGGGCGATTTCAGGTGGAATCGCTGCCCTGTGTGGCTTGTTGCTTGCGCCTATAACGCTAGTGGACCTTAGCTTATGGTTTGTGATGCTAAAAGCGTTAGCGGCGCTCGTTTTGGGTGGATTTGGTAGCGTGCCGGGGGCCATCATCGGCGGGCTTTTAATAGGCCTGGTGGAACAATTCTCGGGTGTATATCTTCCAGACGGTTTTAAGGACGTCATGCCATACCTAGTATTGATTGGCGTGTTGATCGTCTACCCGCGTGGACTTTTGGGTGAAAGCCATGGGCGCAGAGTATGAATCCGGCTCGATACGAAACCAGTTATTCGAATGCTCGGGCCCTGATTCGCGGATTGCGCGAGAGTTATAGCTGCGCAGCGCTAGCAGTTCTCTTGATCCCGCTGCCATTTATATTGCCACCATACTACGTCGGGGAGATTACTTTTATCGTAATCATGTGTATAGCGAGCGTTGGGCTCATGGCGCTAACAGGGTTGACCGGACAAGTTTCCCTGGGGCAGGCCGCATTCGTCGGCATTGGCGCTTATGTGCACACCATCTTGCTCACGGCCGGAGTGCCATTACCCTTGTCACTCGTTTTGACCGGTGCGGCAACAGGCCTTGCTGGACTTTGTATCGGGCTTCCGGCAATCCGCGTTTCAGGACTTCACCTGGCAATGGTTACGCTTGCTTTCGCGATAGTGACGGACCATGTGCTGGGCCGCTGGACAAGCGTAACAGGTGGGCAAGGCGGCCTTCAAGTTCCGGACCCCAGCGTTTTCGGTCTAAGTCTTGGTGGCCCGAGGGCATTTTATTTTCTTTGTCTATCGATTTTGATCGCGGTTGTTATGGGGATCCTAAATATTCTACGATCATCGACGGGGCGAGCATTCATTGGGGTCCGCGACTCCGAGGCTGCGGCACGTGGATTGGGGATTCGAGTTGCTCAGACCAAACTGCTAGCGTTCGTCATTTCCGCTGCGATCTCAGGTTTGGCCGGTGCATTGCTTGCTCATCAAACGCAATTCATAACTCCAGATAGCTTCAATATGGGGCTTTCGGTGCAATTAGTTTTGATGGTCTTTATTGGCGGTATGGGCAGCATTCGAGGGGCAATCCTAGGGGCGATTTTGATTGGTTGGCTCCCGTCGTTTATATCCGCAGTAAAACCGTTGCTGCCAAATCGACTTTCGGGGCAATTCGGTATCGAGTTGTTTGTTTATGGCGCGGTCCTTGTTAGCTTTGTGCTGTGGGAACCCCAGGGTCTGAACGGTCGCTGGCAAAAAATAAGTTCGGTCATCTCGGACTTCCCGCTGTCTCGCCGGCCAACTTCCAAGCGTGCGAAGGCCTACATGCGCTCGGAGAGATACAAATGACGGATTTAGGCATCGAAAGCTTTAATCGAGCGGGATGCAGAGAGGTCGGCGACAAGCCATTCTTCCAAGTGGCTAATCTGAATCTTTCGTTCGGGGGGGTGAAGGCCGTTAGAGACGTGAGTTTCTCTGTCGCGCAGGGCGAGGTGTGCGCCATTATTGGACCCAATGGTGCGGGGAAGACATCGGTGTTCAATTTGATAACTCGAGTCTTCGATGCCACTGGAGGCAGCGTTGAATTCGGTGGAAATGAACTGTTGAGAGTTGCACGACACGACATCGTTCGACATGGCATCGCACGTACCTTCCAGAATATCGAGCTTTTCGAAGGAGCGAGCGTTTTGGATAACTTGATGCTTGGAAGGCATGTCGCGCACCACAGTAATCTCTTTGCGCAGCTGTTCAACTTGTCAGCTGTCCGGAAGGAGGAGTTTGAGACGCGCGAGCATGTGGAAGATGTTATTGGTCTCCTGGACCTTGCTCCGTATCGGCATCGTTTGGTTGCGGGACTGCCCTATGGAGTTCGAAAGGTGGTTGAACTGGGAAGGGCTTTGGTCTCTGGACCAAGCCTGCTGCTGTTGGATGAGCCTGCCTCAGGTCTGAATCCGGAGGAAACAAGAGAGTTGGCCGGATGGCTTGAGGATCTACGCGGCGAACTTAGTTTGACGGTGATCATGGTTGAACATGACATGTCGTTGGTGTCTGCCGTGGCCGATCGTGTCATTGTCATGGAGCAGGGGATGGTGTTGATGACGGGTACCCCTTCCGAAGTTCAATCAGATCCACGCGTCATTGCTGCGTACCTGGGAATTTGAACATGACTGCTCTGTTGTGCGTTCAAAACGTTGAAACCTGGTATGGGCCGGTGAACGCGATTCGGGGTATAAGCCTTGAGGTGCAGCCGGGGCGAATCGTAGCGGTCCTCGGTGCGAACGGAGCGGGGAAGACGACGCTCCTAAATACAATCGCCGGGGTTACTAATCCATTGAAGGGCAGCATCGAGTTCGAAGGTAACCAAATTGAGGGACTCGACGTGGATGAGGTCGCTCGTCGAGGCTTGATTCTGGTGCCGGAAGGCCGACAGGTGTTCCCGTTTTTGACTGTAGCGGAAAATCTTCAAATGGGCGCGTTTGCCCGGCGACACGATGCCCGGGTTGCCTTAGACATTGACAAGGTATACGGTTGGTTTCCTCGTCTCCTTGAACGTTGCGATCAGCAAGCGGGACTTCTCTCTGGCGGCGAGCAACAGATGCTTGCAATCGGCCGTGCATACATGGGTAGCCCTAAATTGTTGATGCTTGACGAGCCCTCACTGGGACTTTCGCCGTTACTGACTAAAGAAATTTTTTCCATCGTTAAACGAATCAGCATTGATGCGGGGATTGCAGTGCTCGTTGTGGAGCAAAACGCAGCTATTGCCCTTTCCACCGCGGACGATGGCTATATCGTGGAGTTGGGCCGGATAGTTGCCGCGGACACCTGCAAGAATCTTGTGTGTCGCGCCGACGTTAAGGATTTCTATCTCGGTGGAACAACGGAGCGTCTTTCAAATGGCCCGGACAGGGTATTAAGGCCGGCGAGACGAAGGAAGTCCTGGCACTGAGGTCGGTCTAGTCCACGGGCCACTCAATAAGAAATCTCGGAGGCATCATGTCCGTAAGCCGTCGCACGGTGCTAAGCGCCGGATTAGTTGGAGTCGTGCAGGCCCTGATACCGCCGCTTGCTTGCGCGGACGGGATTGGTGATAAGGAAATTGTCTTAGGGAGCCATCTGGATTTTTCCGGGGCGACCGCAATCGTTGGACCGCCCATGCGAAACGGCATGCAGATGCGAATCGACGAAGCAAATGAAGCAGGGGGAGTACAGGGACGTAAGCTTAGGTTAATCATTGAGGATAACGCAGCGCAACCGTCCCAGGCCGTTCGGGCAGTTGACAAGTTAATCAAAAAAGACGGCGTTTTCGCTATCTTGTGCCCATTCGGATCGGGCGCCAACGTGTCAACCGTGAAAAGGGTGGTTGATTCAGGCGTTATCTGCTTCGCTCCGTATGCCGCATCTGCGTTGGTGCGCAAGGCGGCTGGACCAAGCCCGCTTCTATTTACGACCAACCTTGGTTATGACAGCACTACAGCGGCTGGGGTGAAATGGGCGCTTGCGAAGTTGGGGAGCAAGAGGGTTGGATTCATCTATCAAGAGGGCCCGTACGGCGACCTGGTTGAAAAGGGATTAACTGTCGCACTGACCAGTAAAGGAATGGCAGTCGTCGCTTCCGCAAGCTACAAGATCGGTGACATCGATTTTTCTTCTCAAGTCGCTCGAATGAAGTCTGCAGGGGCAGACCTCATCGTGTGTGCTACCGCTACTCGCGAAACGATCGCTGTGTCATCAGAAGTAAAGAAATTGGATTGGAAAAATGTGAGCGTGTTGACGGCGATTTCAGGTCGTATCGAAAAGACCGCATCGGTAGGAAAGGACGCAGTTTCGGGGTTGTATGGCATTGGCGGATGGCGCATTCCTGTTTCGGACGAACAATCGGGAGAAAGTAAAAAATGGAGCGATGGTTACCGAAAGCGGTTCAATGCGGAGCCCGATGATCTTGCGCAATTGTTTTACGACTACACCAGTTGGTTTTTGCAGGGCCTGCAAGTTACAGGACGCGACCTGACTACTGAAAAGGCTGTCAAGGCACTGCAAGTATCGAGCTTTAAGGGTGCTAGCTCCTATGAGGTACAGCATTTTAGGAATAATCATATTGATCCGGAGTGGATGATGATCGAGCAGGTGTCCCAAGGACAATGGGTTAGTCGCTCGGATCCAATAGACCCAGCGAAGATGGTTTAAAAACGGAGCCTTCGCATGACGGACTCGAGCTTGCCTGCGGATGCCCTTATTGCCACCTTGCCTCAACTCTGGCGGAATGCGTGTTTGCGAGATCCACAGAGAACGGCGTTAAGGTTTAAGCGAAGGGGTGTGTGGGCGGGTACTACTTGGGCTCAATTTTACGAAGATACCCGTGCTATCGCGCTTGCCCTATCGGAGGTTGGAATTCAGCGAGGAGAGGTGATATCGCTGTTGTCCGAGAATCGTCCCGAATGGATGTCCGTCGACCTTGGAGCCCAGGCGATGGGTATGATCAGTCACGGGATTTATCCGACTGACTCCGGCTTACGGCTCGCGAACGTCTTGTGCGAAGCTGGATCTTGCGCTGTGATCGTCGAGAATGTTGAACAGCTCGCAAAAATTCTGGCGATACGGTCCAGTTGTCCAAAGCTCGCACACATAGTAATTATTGAAACGCGTGGGCTTGGTGGTTTTAAAGATCCGCATGTCCTGCTTTTTGCAGACCTTCTTAGCAGGGGGCGAGCACTGTCTGAAACCAAGAAAACCGAGTTTGAAGCCAACATTACCGAGGGGCACGAACACCAAGTTGCTGTCCTGGCACAAACGGCAGCCAGCACGGGAGCCGCGAAGCTAGCTACGATTGCGCAAAGAAATTTGATGCACATTGCAAATAACCTCGATAGTTGGTTGAAGGTTCGTTCTTGGGAATCCTCTTTGTCAGTTACGTCGCTCGCGAACATGGCTGAGCGCGTGCTAACTGTCGTCGCACCTCTCGTAACACCGTTGATGATTCATTTTCCGGAAAGCCCGGCTACTGTCCTGAATGATCTTCGAGAAGTCCGCCCTAAGATTGTGTTCGCTCCGCCAAGATTTTGGGAAAACCTGCACACTGACACTGAAACGCTTGTCAACGCCGCGTTTCCCATAGCGCAATGGGCTTATCGACACAGTATGCGTTGCAAAGCCGTTGGCATTTTCGAGCGGCTTATGATGCGTAACGTCCGAAGGTCGCTCGGTCTTCAGAACATCCGAATGGCTATAAGCGGCTGCGCTTCAGTCTCACCGGCTCTTACGCGCTGGTATAGAGCTCTAGGTGTGCCGATGTTCGAAGGGTACGGTCTTGCGGAAACGGTCGGCTTTGCCAGCCTTACGGTTGCTAGCGACGGTATCTCCTCCGGTGCCGCAATCGAACCACCGCAGGGACTCGAGATTAAGCTCGCTGTGGATGGGGAAATTCTCCTGCGCGGCGCTGCGGTCCACATGGGATATTGGCGTGACGGCACTGTCACCGTCAATCCCGGGTCCGAAGGGTGGCTGCAGTCAGGTGATTTCGGCACGACCTCGGTGGGCGGGGAAATACATTTGGGCGGTCGTATGTCCGATCGATTCGACAATAGTGCCGGGATCACTATTTCACCGAACGTTTTCGAAAGGGAACTGAGGCTCTGCCCCTATGTATTCGACGCGCTTCTCATTGGCAACGGCCGTCCATATTGCACCGTCCTGGTGGCTGTGGATCACGAAATGGTCGGCCAATATGCGCAAGAGAACCATATTTCTTATACGGATCACGCAAGTTTGATTTCCCGTAAGGAAGTCATAGCGCTCATCGGTATGCAAATCGATATTGTGAACACCAAACTTTTACTCGACGTGTGTATTCGTGGTTTCCGGATTATCGGCGAGCCCCTGTTTGGCGATAGCGAAGAACTGACGCCGGCCCTGCGGCTACGGCGTTACTTAACGGAACGTAAGTACAGCGTGCTGCTCGAGGAAATGTACGCCGTATAAACTTATGAGTTTTCGCGATCATCTCCTTAAAAGGCCAGTTCAAAAAGAGCTCGGAAGGGCTGTTTACTTTTCCACGAAACGGTTAACCTTGGATACCTGAACAACGGATCAAGGAATGCCGGCACCTATCATCGATGACGAATTGTGGGCACTGATCGAACCGCTACTTCCACCGCCCAAACCGCGACGCCAGCGATACCCTGGAAGGTTGCCGGTCTCGGACCGTGCAGCACTCAATGGCATCCTGCTTGTGCTGAAGACAGGAATGCGATGGAACCATCTGCCGACCCGGTTGGGCTTCGGCTCTGGAGCGACTTGTTGGCGTCGGTTGCACGACTGGCAGCAGGCCGGGGTGTGGGACAAGCTGCACGGGCTACTGCTCGACAAGCTGCGCGAATCTGGCCAGCTCGATTTCTCATATGCGGCTGTCGATTCATCGTCCGTGCGAGCCGTTGGGGCGGGCCAAAAACTGGGCCAAACCCCACCGATCGCGCACGACCAGGGTCCAAACACCACGTCCTCGTAGACGCGAACGGCGTTCCTGTCAGCGTGATCGTGACCGGCGCGAACCGCAATGATGTCACGCAACTGCTGCCGCTGGTCGACGCTATCCCGCCGATTCGCGGCACACGCGGCCGACCGCTTCGCAAACCCAAGGTCATCTACGCCGACCGTGGCTACGACTCCGACTCGCATCGCCGCCAACTTCGCGAGCGTGGAATCAGACCGGTCATCGCCAGGCGCCGCACCGAACACGGCAGCGGTCTCGGCAAGTTCCGTTGGGTCGTTGAACGGACTCATTCGTGGCTCCATGGTTTCCGGCGTCTTCGCATTCGCTTCGAGCGCCGATCTGACATTCACGAAGCATTCCTCAAACTAGCCTGCTCACTCGTCTGCTGGAACATCTTCAGCCGAACTGAGCAGCCTTTTTGAACTGCCCTCTAA
>NZ_JBLKRU010000089.1:0-14221 GCF_047608185.1 Caballeronia eucalypticola | reverse complement strand
ATTCTTATACTCGATTCTTGTTAGCACCCAACTTAGAGGAGTGCTAGTCATCCACCACAATGGAATCCAACCATGAGCCTACGTCCGCTACACGACCGCGTCATCATCAAGCGTCTCGACCAGGAAACAAAAACCGCATCGGGCATTGTGATTCCCGAAAGCGCCGCTGAAAAACCGGACCAGGGCGAAGTCATTGCCGTCGGCCCCGGTAAGCGTGATAGCGATGGCAAGCGCATCGTACCCGACCTGAAGGTCGGCGAGCGCGTGCTGTTCGGCAAATACTCGGGCCAGCAGGTCAAGGTCGACGGCAACGAACTGCTCGTGCTGCGCGAAGAAGATATTGTCGCCGTAGTCACCCAACAATAACGGAGCTTCAGAAATGGCAGCCAAAGAAATTGTCTTTAGCGACACCGCGCGTTCGAAGCTGGTCGAAGGCGTCAACATCCTCGCCAATGCAGTGAAGGTAACGCTTGGGCCCAAAGGCCGCAACGTCGTGCTGGAGCGCAGCTTCGGCTCCCCGATCGTGACGAAGGACGGCGTATCGGTCGCGAAGGAAATCGAGCTGGCCGACAAGCTGCAAAACATCGGTGCGCAACTGGTGAAGGAAGTCGCGTCGCGTACCAGCGACGACGCTGGCGACGGCACCACCACGGCCACCGTGCTGGCACAAGCGATCGTAAGAGAAGGGCTGAAATACGTGGCTGCGGGTCTCAATCCGCTGGACTTGAAGCGCGGCATCGACAAGGCAGTCATCGCCGCTGTTGAAGAACTAAAAAAGATCAGCAAGCCCACCACGACCAGCAAGGAAATCGCGCAAGTCGCGACCATCTCGGCGAATGGCGAGGAATCGATCGGTCAGCGGATCGCCGAAGCGATCGACCGTGTGGGCAAGGAAGGCGTGATTACGGTCGAGGACGGCAAGTCGCTCGACGACGAACTCGATGTGGTTGAAGGGCTGCAGTTCGATCGCGGTTACCTGTCGCCCTATTTCATCAACGATCAGGACAAGCAGGTCGCCGTCCTGGATGATCCGTTTGTGCTGCTGCACGACAAGAAGGTATCGAATATTCGCGATCTGCTGCCGGTGCTGGAGTTGGTGGCGAAGGCGGGACGACCGCTGCTGATCATCGCGGAAGACGTCGAAGGCGAAGCGCTCGCGACGCTGGTCGTGAACAACATCCGTGGCATCCTGAAGACGGTGGCAGTCAAAGCGCCGGGCTTTGGCGATCGTCGCAAGGCGCTGCTCGAAGACATCGCGATCCTGACTGGCGGACAAGTCATTGCTGAAGAAACCGGTCTTACGCTGGAAAAGGCGACGTTGGCGGAATTGGGCCAGGCCAAGCGCATTGAAGTAGGCAAGGAAAACACCATCGTTATCGACGGTGCCGGGGACACGAAGAATATTCAGGCACGCGTCAAGCAGATCCGCGTCCAGATCGAAGAGGCAAGCTCCGACTACGACCGCGAAAAGCTGCAGGAACGCGTGGCGAAACTGGCGGGCGGCGTCGCGGTGATCAAGGTGGGTGGTGCGACCGAGATCGAGGTCAAGGAGAAGAAGGACCGCGTTGACGATGCGTTGCACGCAACGCGTGCGGCCGTCGAAGAAGGCATTGTGCCGGGCGGCGGCGTTGCATTGATTCGCGTCAAGCAAGCGATCAGCGGCCTGAAAGGCGCTAACGCAGACCAGGACGCGGGCGTCAAAATCGTGCTGCGCGCATTGGAAGAACCGCTGCGCCAGATCGTCACGAATGCGGGCGAAGAAGCCAGCGTGGTCGTCGCGCGAGTCGCCGAGGGCACAGGCAACTTTGGCTATAACGCACAGACCGGCAAATACGGTGATCTGGTTGAATCGGGCGTGCTCGATCCGACCAAGGTCACGCGCACTGCGCTGCAGAACGCGGCGTCGATTGCGGGCCTGTTGCTCACGACCGATGCAACGATCACCGAAGCGCCGAAGAACGCGGCCTCGGCCGCGCCTGGAGGCGGACCGGGCGCTGGCGGACCGGGCTTCGATTTCTGAGCCTTGGCCCACCTGTAGTCACGGTGGTACGTAAGCACGTCGGCGCGTCCAGTTTTCGACGCGCCGACGTGTGTTTCGGCATCACGATACCGCGGCTTTCCAGCTCTACGCTTCCTTATTCTTCTATTCACGCACCACTGACTAATCTTCTCGCTCAGCATGCTTGGGCGGGTCGTCACTTCCTGTTCTGAAAATCCATGGTCACCATAGCCAGCCAGCTCGCCGAGCCATTCAATGATGCAGTGCGCGCGCTGCTGCCTGATGTACGGGTAATAGGCATACCGCGCGGCGTGCCGGCCGATTTGCCTGAGCAAACGTCGATCTTGATCGCTGCCCCGATCATCATACGAGGTGCGCTGGCACCGCAACATGCCCCTTCCGGATGGCCCTTCGGGCTACGCTGGGTGCAGCTCGGTTCTTCAGGGATCGACTTCTATCCGCGTTGGTTCTTCGATGGACTACCCGTTACCACTGCGCGCGGCACCTCCTCCACGGCGATTGCTGAATTCGCGTTAGCCGCAATCTTTGCCCACGCGAAGCGCCTGCCCGACATCTGGATTCACGACGCGCAGCAATGGGCCCTGACACCGCTCGCAACGGTGCAAGGCAGCACGGTTGGCATATTCGGCTTCGGCTCTATTGGTCAGGCTCTTGCGCAGAAAGCGCTCGCACTCGGTGCCCACGTCATTGCTGTGCGGCGGCAAGGTTCTACCGCGCCGGACCTGCTCGGTGTCACGCTCGTTGCCGGTATCGCCGAACTGGTGCGGGAAGCGGACCATCTCGTACTCGCGGCGCCGGCCACCGCGACAACCCGACATATTGTTAACCGCGAGTTGCTTGCTCAGGCAAAGCCGGGACTACACGTGATCAATGTTGCACGCGGCTCATTAATCGACAACGAAGCGTTACTCGAGGCGCTTGCCGATGGTCGCGTTGGTTCAGCTTCGCTTGACGTTACCGAGCCGGAGCCGCTACCGGCTGGGCATCCGTTCTATACGCATCTGCGCGTCCGCCTGTCGCCCCATACGTCGGCGATTGGTCCACACAATGCGGCTGAATTGGCAGCCAAGTTCGTCCATAATTTCAGCGCCTTTACTCACGGTACAACGCTTGAAGATCTCGTCGATATCCACCGGGGTTACTAGAACCTGTCCCCGACTGCGCGGCCATCATCTCTGGATCTTTCAACCTCAACTTAACAAAATACCCCGAGTCGCCCTTATTCGGTCCAGTCATAACCTTCGATCAAACACACTTCCACTACACATCATCGCGATCAGTCTCAACAGCCGGGCTGATGCATGAACCACAGACCAGGACATTCCGACATCGTGCGCCAAGTTCTTCGTTTTTCCTTCGCGCTCGCCCTGCTTATTTTGGTAGCGCGACTCGCCATCGGTGCTCCCAGCTACCCTGAGGTCATTCGCATTGGCTATCAAAAAGGTAATAGCCTGGTGATTCTGAAAGCGAACGGCGAGCTGGAGAAGACACTGGCGCCGCTGCATGTCAAGGTGGAATGGCATGAGTTCGCTTACGGGCCGCCGATGATCGAGGCGCTAGCCGCCGGCGATATCGATCTCGGTTTCGTCGGCGCTACACCACCCGTCTTCGCTCAGGCGGGCGGCGCACCGAATCTCGTGTATGTGGGTTACGCGGCACCTTATGGAACCAACTACGGCGTTGTCGTGCCGGCCAAGTCGGAAGCACGCACGTTCGCCGATCTGAAGGGACAACGGATCGCTGTGGCTGAGGGTTCCGCGGGCGAATATCTACTGCTGAAGGCGTTGGAGAACGCAGGATTGACCCCCGCCGATGTCCGTATCACGTACTTGCAATACAGTGAGGCGCGCGCAGCAATTGAACGCGGCGACGTTGCCGCCTGGGTCGTGCCGGACCCGCGTCTGGCCGACGTTGAAACGAACGCCGGCATGCGTGCGATCACGACTGCGGCGAATCTTCCCGCGCAATACAGCTTCTATGTCTCTCCACGGGCATTCGCCGAAAAGTATCCGGCAGTCCTTCGCAGCGTGCTGGAACTCGTCGACGCCACCGAGCATCACGCCCAAACGCATATCGATGAAACGGCAGCGTTTCTGGAGAAAGATACGCGCGTCCCAGCGGCTGTCTGGCAGATAGCGTTGAAACGGAACCCGTGGGGCGTGAGTGCGCCGCTTACGCCCGAAGTCATTGCTGCGCAGCAGGAAGTGGCGGACACCTTCGCACGCTATCACTTGATTCCCCGGCCCGTTCATGTGGCAGACGCAGTCGTGCGAATTCCATGATCGGTTCCCCGCCCGGGCTTCGGCTGGGCTTCGTCAAGATAGAGCGCAGTGCTAAGCGGCGTTCGCAAAGGGAAGCGTATCGAGAAGCGGCTTGGCGAGGTGCAGGACCTCGTAGCTCGTGCCCGCTTCGCTTGCCGCCGGTTCATGCTCCAACAACACGATGCGCGTGAATGTCCAGTTCTGGGTGTCCACACCCACTGCGGTCGCGACAGTTGTGGATTGCTCAGCGACTTCACGGTTCCGCTCGACTTCGCTTGCGAACACGGCCGACAAGTCTGCGTCCAAAGGAATAGCCAGGTCCTCCCTGACGACGAATCGAGCATGGTGTGCGTGACCCTTGCGTGCGTCGAGCGCAAACCGCGTTTGAATGTCCGCCCGCCCGAAAGCATCTGTCACGACCTTGTAGCGACCGCTTACCAGGAAATCACGGAATGCATCATCCTGGCGCCACAGATACAGCGACGAATAACTATTCGCGATGGCCCCATAGCGCCCGCTTTCGCGCAGTAGAAAAGTCTTGAAGTAAAGCTCCGGAACGGTGTTCCAGAGCGGGCCCCGTTCCTTCGCCCGGGTGCGGATCAATCCGGTATCGTAATTGGCCGGCAAGCGATGGGAGTAGTGCGCGATGATCATGGCTAACGCTCCTTTTGGTGTGTCGGACTTGAACGCTTGATCACGTGCCGCGCTGGCCGAGGCTCGCCGAGAATCGCACAAGATAGCCGTCCGGATCTTGCACCAGGAACTGATGCACGCCCGATTCAATTCCACCCGTGCGATACCACTTTTGCTCGGGCGCGAGAAATAGAGGCCAGTCGACACGCTCCAACGTTTCGAGAATCGGTGCAAGCGTCTTTACGCTGACCTGGAAGTTCAACCCTCGTCCGAACGGTGCCTCCAGCACAGCCGTTATCCAGTTACGCCCGCGCCCTCGCTCCTCCAGCATGATTTGCGCACCATCGTGATCAAGATAGGCAAACCCCTCATCCAGGCGATCATAAACAACCTTGAAACCGCATAGATCACGCCAGAACTGCAAGCTGGTGTTGATATCCGTAACCAGTAATTTGCGCACCAGCCTGGCCGGTGTGAACGATGATTGCAAAGTACCCGGGCTCACTGATGCAAGGTGGCCCCGTGCGCGCTGCTCCGGAAATACTCTACGACGACATCACGCTTCTTCATGAAGCTAAGCTCTTCGTGTCAATAACGCGAGATCTCGCACGCTTGCCAATGAGGCACCATAGCCGCTGAGAACGCCCGTCACACGACGCGTAACCGGAAAGGTTGCGGTACTCCTGGAGGGTTCAGCGGGATTGTCGCCTTGTACCGGCAGTTCAGTTTTTACCCGGCGAAATGCTATTTTTCCATCCACCTTGTTGATCATTTTTACGAACCCCTCTTGTGCAAGTGCACAAAGAGTGTCCCGTAAGATCGCGGTAGTAACGTCGAAATGTTGCGCCAAATACGTTGGATTGTAATCGCGGCCAATCTGCATGCGGTTGAGAAGGGTAACCTGCGTGAGCTTCATTGAGGATCCTGTAACTAAGACGGGTTCCTAACGATAGTAGTAGCGCCCCAAACCCGCTCCAAGCGACTTATGAACCTATCTATTCCCGGATTCATTCAATGTAAGCCTTCGCATGCTGCACTCGACAGAACCCTTCGCTCAACGCTTATGGTCAGTGCGACGTGCAAGCCATTCGCCGGCGAACTGCACAATAGAGACCAGTGCGATAAGGATCACGATCACCATGAACATGACTTGCGTCTCGTATCGTTCGTAGCCGTATCGAATTGCCATGTCGCCCAGGCCACCCCCGCCCACGGCTCCCGCCATGGCAGAGGTATCGATCATGGCAATGGCAGTCACTGTTATCCCGCCCAGAATGCTGGGAAGCGCTTCAGGCAGTAACACGTGCCGCACGATATGCCAGCGCCGGCATCCCATTGCTCGCGCGGCTTCAATCAAACCCGGCTCCACGCTGTTCAGACTGACCTGCACGATGCGTGCAAAAAACGGTATGAGATTCGCGCTAAGCGGCACGATGGCTGCCCACGTGCCAAGCGTCGTCCCTACAATGAAGCGGGTCACCGGCAACAGCGCGACCAGTAAAATAATAAAGGGGATGGCCCGAAACATATTGATGACGATCGACAACGTCTTGTTCAAACGCGGCTTTGGATAAAGCCCGTCGACAGCGGTTGCATTCAGTACAACAGCAATGATCAGACCTGCCACGATCGCGATCGCCATCGACACACTCACCATGAGCAGCGTCTGAAGGAGCGCGTGAATGTATCGGTCAAGTATTGGCGTGGACATAACCTAACACCTCTATGTGAGCAGCCGGCAGCGTCTTGCGCGCCTGTTCTTCATTCCACCCTTGCACGGGAACTGATATCAGCAGGTTTCCCTGCGCATGGCCACGAAGGCGATCCAGTCCGCCATGCAACAAGTTCGCGCTTTGACCCAGCGCAGCCAAAGCTGCGAACGGGACGCCACCGGGAAGTCCATTCCCCGGAAACCGGACCTTGAGAATGGTTTCGCCTGGCTGTCCGCGCAGATCCGCCACAAGCCTGTCGGCCAGATCCAGCGGCAGATCGTGCAACAGTGGTCGCAACAATGCCCGGGTCGCATCCGCTTGTGGATTGCCGAAGACCTCCCAGACCTCTCCTCGCTCCACGACCTGCCCACCATCCAGGACCAGCACCTTATGGCAAATTTCCCGAATGACCGACATATCGTGCGTGATCAGCACGATGGTCAGGCCGAGCTTGCGGTTGATGTCCCGTAGCAGATCGAGAATGGATTGCGTGGTCTCCGGGTCGAGTGCTGAAGTAGCCTCGTCGCAGAGCAGGATCTCGGGATTGTGAACAAGCGCCCGGGCAATGCCCACTCGCTGCTTCTGGCCGCCCGATAGTTTGGCCGGGTAAATGTCCGCCTTATCACGCAGCCCTACGAGTTCGAGCAGCGCGTCAACTCGCTCTTGCACGATTTTCGGTTTCACCCCGGCAACACGCAAAGGCAGGCCGACGTTCTCCCTGACGGTCTTCGCGGAAAGCAGGTTGAAGTGCTGAAAGATCATGCCAATGCGCCGGCGCAGCGCAACGAGTGCATCCTCATCGAGCGTACCCACATCGATATTATCGACACGCACCCGCCCGGAACTGGGCGATTCGAGCATGTTTATCGCACGCAGCAGCGTCGACTTACCTGCCCCGCTACGGCCAATAATGCCGAAGATTTCGCCGCGTTCTACATTGAACGAGACGTCCCTGAGCGCCGTGACCGTCCCTTTGCGTCCTGAGTAATGTTTCTGCAAATTCTCAAACGCAATATGAACGTCCAGCGTCTTAGCGTCCGGCAGCGGGCCGCTAACCACGCGGCGAACAGAGTCATGAACATCGTTAATAGATGAACCTCGAACAGGAATCTGGCTTAAGCCGGGGACATACGAAATGGCGGGTTCAAAAGACATGCGCGCTGCTCAAAGGCATGCCGTCAGAACGCGGGAATGACTGAGCCGTTGAAATGCGTCTCAACGTAGGTCCGCACTTCCGGAGACTGATAGGCTTTGACCAGGTTCTTGACCCACGGCGCGTTCTTGTCCTGTTCGCGGACCGCGATGACGTTGACGTACGGATTGTGGTCCTTCCTCTCGACCGCAATACCGTCGCGAGTGGCGAACAGGCCCGCTTCAGAAGCGAAGTTATTGACGATCGCCGCGGCATCGACGTCCGGGAGCGAACGTACTTGCACAATATCCGAGGCTTCTACAAATTTAAGGTTCTTGGGGCTTGACGTGACGTCCTGCAACGTGGCCGTTCCCGTGAACGGATCAAAGCCGTCGCGCAGCGTAATCAGTTTGTGATCGCGCAGAATGACCAGCGCGCGCGTCTGATTGCTAGGGTCGCTTGGAATACTGACCGTTGCGCCTTCCGGCAAGGTCTCCAGTGATTTGTACTTCTTCGAGTAAAACGCAATTGGCGAGATGTACGTGTTCCCCACGGGCACGATCTTGTAGCCCCGCTGCTTTACCTGATCTCGCAAGAACGGGATGTGCTGGAAAGAATTTGCATTCAGATCGCCGTTGTTAAGTGCTTCGTTAGGGCTAGCTGTTCCCGTAATAACGATGGACTCCACTGGCAAGTGGTTATTCTTCGCTACCTGGGTCACGATCTCCCAGATCTGTTCGTCGACACCCCCGCGCACACCCACTTTCAAAGGCGCTGAGTCGGCTGCGAACGCTGCGCCATGGGAAACCATCAACGTAGCAACAACAGTAGCGATCAAGCGTAAGCCTCGGCGAACCATAGTGACTCTCTCTTTAACGTTGAAAATAGTGTGGGGCGATTATAGGGACGGGGTTTACAAAGGTCTAAGAATTGTTCATTGAATGCTAATCACCGTTTAGCGCTAGCTTTTTGAAGCCCGGTAAGCGGTTCGGTAGTTGGCACATTGGATGTCTCCGCCTGTTTCTATCGAACACGTCCAACCTTGTCGTGTCCAACATGAATAAATTTGTATACCTAACTAGTACGATCGATAAAATACGAATGTTTTCGTTAAGCTTTCAAGCGCGCCCACCCTGCGTCGAAACCGCATGTTCAGCGCCGCTCATCGACGCCACGCCACCTTCATCGATGCACCCACGAAACAAGCAGAGGTGCAAAGACTATGCAGTCGCAACTGATAATTGACCGATCATTCCTGTGTAAAGAAAATTCCAATAGCTTCGTTGCGACCTTACAAGCGCGATGCTTCAATCTGTCGCTCGAAGCGCCAAGGGTTCACTGAAGCAAGCACACGCTGCTCTTACGTCGCTTAACCTGCTGGATCACGTCTCGGACTGCGTCGGACTGACAGACCAAGAGCGGCTAAAGAGCGGGCTAGATCAGCCAGCAACGCGCGCGAGTGACTGCACTCTGTCCATACCCGCTTCCCTGGTGTCTCCAGACATTCCCAACCCCAATGCAAGGAAAGCGAGACAATGTCCGTCCAGCTTCTGCAAGACTCGTCCGCCGGCAAATCAACACTCGACCAGGCTGAAATAGGGCCCAACCCCGAGCCCAACCCAGAGCCCAATCTGCAGACCGGTCCGACTCGCCGCAGCCGTGAGGCGATCCTCGCCGACCTTCCTTCCATTGCAGAAGAGATCGCCAAAGGCGCGGTTGCTCGCGAGCTCGGCCGGGAGTTGCCGTTCGAAATTTTTCGCACTCTGCGCCAGACTGGGCTGACATGGCTGCGCGTGCCAAAGCACTTAAGCGGCCCCGGCGGCACCCTTGCTGATCAGGTAGAGGTCATCTGCAGCCTGGCCGCGGCGGATTCAAACGTGGCGCACGCGTTGCGCAGTCATTTCGGCTTCCTTGAGTCCATTGCCGTCGATCCCGACGCGCCGGTCAGCCGGAAGTACGTAAAGGAAGTGCTGGCCGGAAAGCTCTTCGGCGGCGCACATATGGAAATCAATACGCCGCGGCCGAACATGCTGCGCACCAAGCTTGTGAAGCAAGGTGACCGATACATCCTGACGGGCAAGAAATACTACGCAACGGGTGCGGCTTTCTGCGACTACACCAGTTTCACCGCGCTCGACGAAGAAGGCCGCGTGACCGGTGCGCTGGTTCCTGCCAACCGCAAGGGTGTGCAGATCCTCGACGACTGGGACGGCATGGGCCAGCGACTCACCGCAAGCGGCGGCGTGGATCTCGATGACGTGGAAGTGTTCCCCGACGAGATCACCTCTCGACTCGACGGTAACCCGTTCGTGCGGCGGCACAATGCCACGCGCGCGCAACTGCATCTGGTCGCGTGCATTGCCGGCATCGTGCGCAATGTCTTCACCGATGCAGTCGGGTACGCCCAGAAGCAGGCGCGCTCGGCCAAGCACAGCCACTCCGAAACGGCGCGAGGCGATCATTTTGTGCAGCAGGTGATTGGTGACATAGCCGCGGCCTCCCATGCGATCAACGTGATCATTGCCGACGTAGCGCGAACGCTCGACGCTGCAGCGACTGGCATTGTCACGGGCGCGCCGAATCTCGATGAGCTCGTCATGGCGAGTGCGCTCGCGAACTCGAAGGCGCAGATCGTGGTCGGCAAGCTAGCCATTCGCGCAGCCGAAAAGCTCTTCGATACGGGCGGTGGATCGGCCACTTCACGCAAGTATGACTTCGACCGCCACTGGCGAAATATCCGCACGATCCTCAATCACAATCCGTTGCTTCTGAAGGGCCGGGTGATAGGCGATTACTACCTGAACGGCGAGCGGGCCGATTTTGACGAAGGCCGTGTGTTTTGACACCGTGCGTAGCTGCTGCGTCATGCTGTGTAATGGAAATCGCCACTGATGCGGACAATCATGACGCACGCACTTGCTTATCCGCAAGGAATCGGAAACTGAAACAATACGACACAACGAAATAAGAAATAGTTCGTTAGGAATGGAAAGTAATTTTGATATCGTACGGATGCACTTCGGTAAATGACTTTCCCAATTGGTTCGGTTTCCGCCTCTCAGCGCCAGAGGAACGGGCGGTGTTGCGCGCCCGTTCCTCTGGCTTGATTGAGAGCGCACTGTCAATTCCATTTAATCGCACGTCCCCGCTATTACTCGAGCGGAGCTCCAGCGTGCATCAAGGATTACTATGTCTCGGCTCCATAGACGAAACGCTCGTATCTCGAAGCGCAATACGCCGCGGCTGGCCGCCATTTCGGTGGCGCTCGGAAGTTTGTATAGCGCCGGAGCATGGGCGCAATCGACGGCAACCGGCAATGACGTGGCGAAGGTTCAGGACGTTGTGGTTACCACTGGCTCGCGTGGCGACACCAAGACGGTCGCCGACAGTCTCGCGCCCATCACGGTCGTGACTGACGCGGAACTGGCGCAGACCGGCAAGCAGAATCTGCGTGACGCACTCGCGTCGCTCGACCCGACTTATGCAAATGTCCCCGGTTTCAAGGGTCAGCAGGGAATTGGCGTCAATACCGCCAGTTTGCGCGGGCTGAGCGGCAATGAGGTCCTGGTCTTGGTGAACGGCAAGCGGCGGCATTCGTCGGCGGTGACCATTGCGGGCATCGGCGGCACGGGAACCGATCTCGACCTGATACCGGTGAGTGCTATCGACCACATCGAAATCCTCAAAGATGGCGCCGCCGCGCAGTATGGGTCGGACGCCATTGCGGGCGTGATCAATATCATTCTTAAATCCGATTCGAGCGGCGGCAGCCTTAGCACCTCATATGGACAAAATGCCAATGCGAACGTAGGCGGTCTAGGGCAGAACGGAAAAACCGGGGACTTTTCGCTCAATCAGGGTATTGCACTTCCGCATGGCGGCTCGTTGAACTTAAGCGCCGCGGTGATCACGCAGAAGGACACGAACGTAGCCGGTCCCGTTCCTAACAATACGAACATTTATCCTCTGCTCCCTAACGGAACGCCCGACCCGCGCGAGACGACCAATTCCCGTTATCGGCAAATAATGGGGCAACCGAATACGCAGACGCAAAATTTTTCTTATAACTTTAATCTGCCCATTAACGATGCCATTCAGGTTTATTCGAATGCGACATACAGCCACCGGTTTTCACAAGGTTTCGGAACCTATCGGTCGGCTAGTTCTTCGCAGAATAACCTCGCGTTTTATCCTGAAGGTTTCCTGCCGCAATTCGCCGTGCAAGACAACGACTACCAGGTGGTCGCGGGGGTCAAGGGAACCAACCTGCTAGGTTGGGATTGGGACTTGAGCACATCGTATGGCCGCGACGATGCACGGGTCGAGGACAACAATGCGTTGAGCCCTTCGTTTGGCGCCGCGAGTGCCACCAACTTTTATCTGGGTAGCCTGATCGCGAGTGAGTGGACGACCAACCTCGACTTGACCCGCAAGGTGAACACCGGTTTGTTCGACAAGCCGTTGCAAGTGTCCTTCGGTTTCGAGCATCGGTACGATGAGTTCCAGCAGACCGTTGGCGACTACCAATCGTACGCACAGGGCGGCTACGTGCCGGCAACGGGGCCGTTTGCAGGCCAGCCAATCTCACCGGGCTCGGCCGGCATGGGCGGCTTCTCGCCGTCCGCAGCGGGGTCCTATGGACGCACCAACGACGCTGCTTATATCGACTTGGCGCAAGCGTTGACGAACAAGTGGACGGTTGACCTTGCGGGGCGTTTCGAACACTACGACCAGGGTGTCGGTAACGTAGCGAGCGGCAAGCTCTCTACCCGTTATGAATTCTCCCCGGCAATAGCAGTTCGCGGCACGGTCAGTAACGGCTTTTCCGCACCTTCGTTGCAAGACTCCTACTTTACGAACATCAGTTCCAGCTATAACCGCGACGTTTTCACCGGCGCATGGATCCAGCAGATCAGCAAGCTCGTCCCCGCGTCGAACCCTGCCGCACAGGCACTGGGCGCCACGCAACTCAAGCCGGAGAAATCGACCAGCTTCAGCGTAGGTTTCGTGCTCAAGCCGATCGAGCGGCTGAATGTTTCCGTCGATGCATACCAGATCGTGATCGAGAACCGCATTGTCCAGTCGACGGCCTTGCAAGGCAGCGCCGTACAGGCGCTGCTCACGGCCGCGGGACAAAGTCCGAACCAGACGGTTTCGTATTTTGCCAATGCAGGCACGACCGTAACGCAAGGCGTTGACGTGATCGCCGATTACTTCACGCCGCTAGGAAAATACGGCGATGTGAAGTGGACCTTCATGAGCACTCAGCAGAACCAGCAAATACGGAGTCTGAACAATCCATCCGTATTGAGCGCGAACGGTATTCAGCTAATTGGACGTGATGCTCAAGGGCGCCTGACAGTGGCGAATCCGAAGAACGTCACATCGTTGTCCGGTGACTGGACTTACGGCAAGTTCGGCGTCTTTGTGAAAGAGACTCGCTATTCCAGTGTGGTCGGGCTCAATGCGATTGCTGCTAATCGTGATGAATATGTGCCGGCGGCCTTCATCACGGACCTGAACCTGAGTTACTGGCTCACGAAGAAATCCAGGCTTTCGATTGGCGCGAACAACCTGTTCAACAAGAAGCCGCCGAACCTCCCCGCCGCGGCCATCCAGTATTTTGGTTTCCCGGTTTCCACGCCGAATCCAAGCTGGTTTTCGCCCTATGGCGTGAATGGGGGGTTCTATTACGCACGTCTTGATGTTGTCTGGTGATCCCGCCAAGACCGCGTGAAAACGGCTTCATGCTGCTCGGCGATTAAGGAGTTTTGATGACATACGAAACGGTTTCTCCGGCTGACATTCCCGGCAGTCCGCTTGCCAACGCGCTCAAGCAGCCCCTGATGCTGGGGGTCTTCCTGAATCTGCAGGACATCCGGTTGTCGACGTTCCCGACCACCTCGACCTGGACTTTCGATTACAACGCGGAGGTGGTGCGCAAGGCAGATGATCTTGGCTTCGAACTGGCATTCAGCCGAACGCAATGGCTGCCAAAAGGCGGCTATGACGGCGAAGCCTCGCTTGATGCTTTCGTTGCGCTCGGCGCCATGGCCGCGATCACCAAGAACATCCTGCTGATCTCGACCATCCACGTGCTCTACGGTCCGATACATCCGCTGCATCTGGCCAAGTACGGCGCCACGCTCGATCATATTTCGAAGGGCCGGTGGGGCATCAACATCGTCACCGGGCATCGTGCCGTCGAGCACGAGATGTTCGGCTGGGATCGTATTGAACACGACACGCGCTATGAGCTCGCCAGCGAACTATTCGATGTCGTCCAGCGGCTGTGGACCGATACCGAGAATTTCTCGTTCGAGGGCAAGTCACCGTGGAAAGTACACAACGGCTACATCACACCGAAACCGCTGTTCGGACGGCCGGTGCTGGTGAACGCGACCGGCTCCGAAGCGGGTATCGCGTTTGCTGCGAAGTATTCGGACATCGTGTTCATTACGAG
>NZ_JBLKRU010000088.1:0-14910 GCF_047608185.1 Caballeronia eucalypticola | reverse complement strand
CCATCAATTCCTAAAGAACTGATCGATGAGTTCGTCAAGGGTCCAATGAGTGCCGAGGCGATCCAGTCGGCGTCGATGGCCTTCAAGAAGGCGTTAATCGAACGGGCGCTGGGCGCTGAACTGGGCCATCACCTTGGATATCCGGTGGGCGCTGAACGGCCTGAGGAGCTCACCAATCACCGTAACGGCAAGAGCGCCAAGACGGTACTGACCGACGACGGTCCGCTGCGTCTAGAGATCCCGCGGGATCGCGACGGCAGCTTTGCACCCATCCTCATTCCCAAGCACGAGCGCCGCTTTACCGGCTTTGACGACAAGATCATCGCCATGTACGCCCGAGGCATGACGGTGCGCGAAATCCAGGGCTTTCTGATTGACCAGTACGGCACCGACGTATCGCCGGAGTTCATCAGCTCGGTCACCGATGCCGTCATGGACGAGATCGCCGTCTGGCAGTCCCGACCGCTCGAGCCGATGTATCCCGTCGTGTTCTTCGATGCCCTGCGCGTAAAAATCCGAGACGAAGGCGTGGTGCGCAACAAGGCCATCTACCTGGCTTTGGGCATGCTGCCGGATGGCACACGCGACATACTGGGGCTGTGGATCGAGAACACGGAAGGTGCCAAGTTCTGGATGAAGGTGTTTGCCGACCTGCAGACGCGAGGCGTACAGGACATCCTGATCGCAGTCACCGATGGCTTGAAAGGCATGCCCGAGGCACTCGCCGCAGTGTTTCCGGCCACTACGCTGCAGACGTGCATCGTGCATTTAATTCGCAACAGTCTGGACTTTGCGAGCTGGAAGGACCGGCGAGAGCTAGCATCAGCGCTCAAGCCAATTTATTCGGCGGCAAGCGCCGACGCGGCACAGGCTGAACTTAATGCGTTCGAACAAGGCGCCTGGGGTCAGAAATTTCCAACCGTCGTGGCGGCATGGCGACGCGCCTGGGACCGGGTGATTCCGTTCTTCGCGTTTCCGCCAGCAGTGCGCAAGGTGATTTACACGACTAACGCCATTGAGAGTATTAACGCGCGGTTACGCAAGATTGTGAAGACTCGCGGTCACTTCCCCAGCGACGAAGCCGCGACCAAGCTGATCTGGCTGGCTCTGCAAAACATCACCGCAAACTGGGGCCACGCGGCTCATGACTGGAAAGCGGCGATGAATCAATTTGCCATTCTCTATGAAGATCGATTCACCCGGCCGAGCTCATAAGGTTTGAGTCTGGTCCGCTGCGAAGCGGGCCTTTAACGCCTTGCACACAAAAATACTGACAGTTCCCGCTAGTCGGTTATTACGAGCGCTGTCGTTTTGTTGCTGCGGCTTCTAAGCGACGCTTAGGCCGGCGCTTGGCCGCGTCGCAAATCTTTAAGCGCCTATACCCCTAGATTTCAACTCCTCAACTTATCGCATTCCCTTCTGCTACGCCTCCGCTCCTAGTCAAATCCTCCCGCCTCTCATCTGTTTTTCATCCTTTTTCATCCATTTCTCATCCCGTTCCAAGTGCCGATCATTCTTTCAAAATATCTCCAAATATTATTTTTATAGAGATATTTAGTAATATTTCAGATAGCATTTTGTCGGCTTAATGCGGGTCACGCATGGCTCCGATTAAAGCATCCCCCGGGCCGCTGCTTCCCGGTCATGAGAATTCGACAATAAAAGGACTTGTAGAAAGCACGATGAAAAGCAACCCCTACTTCACACTTGTGGCGGCAATATCCGCCTCCACGCTTCTGCTCGCTTCCTGCGGCGGTGATTCAGACGACCACCAGTCCGCCTCCCCAACCCCCGCGCAAGACTCGAGTTGCCTCGCGGTGAACAGCAGCGGGTCGAGCGTCGTCATTGGCTCGAATCTCCCGGGCGACCCTTCACTCCCCGAAGCCGCTTCGGGTTATCGCACGGGTCTGAAGCCCGTGTACGCGAAGACCTATATGGTCACCACATCGAATGCGTATGCGAGCGCCGCAGGCTGCGCCGTGCTCAAGCAAGGCGGGACCGCGGCCGATGCCGCAGTCGCTGTGCAGGCAGTGCTTGGCCTGACAGTTCCCGAAGCAACGGGGCTCGGGTCAGGAGGCGTGCTGATGTACTACGACGCATCGAAAAAGACGGTGCAGGCGTACGACGGCCGCGAGTCGGCACCGAGCGCGGCGACCGAAAACTATCTTCGTTATGTCGACGATACAAACGACCGTTCCGCGCCGCAGCCAAGCGCGCGTGCGAGCGGTCGCTCGATCGGCACCATTGGTGTACCGCGGCTTATTGAGGCGCTGCAGCGCGATCACGGCAAGCTTGCGTGGAAGGATCTGTTTGGTGACGCGATCACGCTGTCAACCAATGGCTTTCCAATCGGTGGACGGCTTGCTGGTGCAATTGCGTCGAATGCGAGCAGCCTGAAACGCGACCCCGAAGCCGCTGCTTACTTTCTTAACGCGGACGGCTCGCCCAAGGCATTGGGCACGCTGCTGAAAAATCCGGCTTACGCGAATACGCTGAAGGCGATGGCAAGCAACGGTGCCAACGCACTGTATTCCGGCCAGATCGCACAGGACATTGTGGCGAAGATTGCGACGACCACGGGCGCCGATGGCTCAGTAATCACCCCGGGCAAAACGACGGTCGCCGATCTCGCGAACTATCAGGCGAAACAGCGCGATCCCATTTGCACGACTTACAGGAGCTACTGGATTTGCGGCATGCCGCCGCCGTCGTCCGGTGGAATTGCGGTGGCGTCCGCACTGGGCATTCTCGAGAACTTTAATCTTCAACAGCAAAAGCCAACGGCTATCGATCTCGAAGGCGGCGAGCCTACCGTTCAGGGTGTCCATCTGATTACCGAAGCTGAACGGATGGCGTATGCGGACCGCGACAAATATGTAGCCGATACCGATTTCATTCCGCCGCCAAATGGCACCTGGAACACGTTGCTGAACAAGCCTTATTTGCAGAGCAGGGCGGCCCTGATCAACGTCAACAAGAGCATGGGTACGGCTGCTGCGGGTAACTTTGGCGCGGTTCCGCTTGGCGTGGATAAAACGCTGATCGAGCATGGCACGAACCAGTTCACTATCGTGGACGGCAGCGGCAACGTGGTGACCGCCACCACGACGGTTGAGTCGAGCATGGGTTCGTTCCACATGACGAACGGTTTCCTGCTGAACAACCAGCTCACGGATTTCTCCGCGAATCCGACCGACACCACGGGCGCTCCGGTTGCGAATCGCGTGCAGCCTGGCAAGCGGCCGCGCAGTTCGATGGCGCCTACTTTAGTCTTCAAGATCGCCGCCGATGGGTCGAAGGGCGACTTCGTGATGGCAACGGGTTCACCTGGCGGCGGCACGATTCCGCAGTACGTGGTGAAGACGATTGTTGGTGTGCTTGACTGGGGACTGGACGCGCAGCAATCCGCGAATCTGGTCGACTTTGGCGCGAGCAATAGCCCGGTCACGACTCTCGGCGGCGAGCATCCGAACATCAACAGTTCGAATGGTGGCGCGAACGATCCCTTGCTGACGGGACTGGTTGCTTTGGGTCACACCGTTTCCACGGCGGCTCAGGCGAGTGGCGTCAATACGATCCTTCGTACGGGGATTAATCAGTCGAGCGTCCTGCAGGGTGGCACGGACCCGCGCCGGGAGGGCGTGGTGTTGGGTGATACTTTCGCCCCTTAAGGAGTGAGCTGGCGTAGCGGGGCTGGTCGATGGTAAGAGCCGGTCCCGCACGGCCATGGTGGTGCATCTTGGCGTCGCGCAAGTCACTGATCCCGCGCTTGACTGAGGCCTGTCACAAAACGACTGGCTTCAGCGAGCGTGCTTTCCGGCGAAGAAGATTTCCGCAGCAAAACGAACGGTTCGGCGAAATCGCGGAGTGTAGTATGCCCACCAAAGCGACATGCTGCCTGATCCATTCGGCAACCTCGGTACCGGTTGATTCGTCGCGATGTCGCTCCACGTTGGGTCATCAGCGCATGAAACGCGAGTGCATCAGTCGTCCCGCGGATCGCATGCCGAATCCTTTCCTTTGTAATCGCAAACCAGTTGCCAAAAAAGTGTCTCGTGGCCATATGCGCGAAAGCGCACAGAGAGATTTGGGCTGAGGACCATACTTTGTTCGCTAGCGCAAAACCGTCTCGACCTGAGTCACGCGCCGCATTTCTGTAAGTCTTTCATAAAGCCTCAGTTCCACTAGCTATCGCGGAATGATCCCTCGCAACGTCGGATTGGCAGGGGAGCCACGCTGCCGCGCGCAAGCAGCGTTGACACACGCTTACGCAATCAGGTGCCACCGATGCGTCTCCAAGCCATCAGCTATGCCTTGATTCTTGCCTGCGGGTCCATGGCATCCGTTGACGCGCTTGCCGCCGATGCAGCCGGCGTCGTCAAGACCGTCAAGGGCACGGTGCAGGTCGAGCGGGCGGGAGCAAGTTCGGGCGCGGCCATTGGCAGCGAGGTGTACGGCAGCGATCGCATAGTGACCGGCCCCGAGTCCTCAGTCGGGATCACGCTGCGTGACGACACCCAACTCTCCGCAGGCGCCAATTCCATCCTCGAGCTCAACAAATTCGCGTTCAATACCACGACCCATGACGGGGTGCTCGATGCGTCGATCAAACGCGGTTCCCTGGCAGTGATCTCCGGAAAACTGGCGAAGGCGAATCCGGATTCCGTGCGTTTCAGCACGCCGACTACGACGCTCGGCGTGCGCGGCACTGCGTTTATTATCGAAGTTGGCGGTAGCGGGGAGGGTGCCCGGTGAAGGCCGCATTCCGACGTCACGAGCGAGCATTTGCAGCGTCATTCGCCACGCTGGTTTTGCTGTCTGCGTGCAGCACGCCTCCGGACAAAATCATTCTGTTGCCGGATCCGGAGGGGAAGGTCGGAGCTGTCATCGTCCACAGCGCCACCGGACAGCAAACCATCAACAAGGCATACGCCGGGGTCGACGTCAGCCAGGGCGGCGCTATCGAAAAAACGATGGATAGCCAGTCCAGCGTGGAGACGCGATACAGCCAGCTACTCGCGGCCCGGCCTCCGCGTCCCAGGACGTTTACGATCTTATTTCTCTTTGACTCGGCCACCGACCTGGCTCCCGAATCGCTCGCTACGGTTAAAGAGTTAAAAGCGGTGCTGGCGAACTGGCCTGCGCCGCAGCTTGTAGTGGTCGGTCACACTGATCTGGCCGGCTCGCAGGATTTCGATGACAACCTGTCCAAGCGTCGAGCGCAAACGGTGGCAGCATTCCTGGTCAAGCAAGGCATTCCCGCCCAACAGATAGAGATCGCTGCACGAGGCAAGCGCGAGCCGGCGGTCCACACTGCCGATGGTGTCCCCAACCGCTTGAACCGACGCGTCGTCATCACCATCCAATGATCCGTGCGAGTCATCGACGGTGAACGGCCTATCCCTTCGATGAAACGCTTCTACGACCTATGGCGTGCCCGGATCAAGCGTCTTAACAAGGCGGCCCAGGGGCGCCCGATGGCGCTGATGGTGCTGTTCGGCCTGAGCCTCGTCAACCTGTCCAGCGAATGGCCCAGCGACATAGCGCGTCCCGCTTTCGTGGCCGACCTCGACGATGCACTTCCGGATTCTTTCAAAACGGCCCGGCAACTTCTGTTCGATCAGTATCAACGTCGCTTTCCGCGAGTACCGACCGCGCAGCCCGTGACCATTGTCGAGATTGATGACCCGACACTGGCAGCCGTCGGGCAATGGCCCTGGCCGCGGAATCGGCTCGCCAGTCTGGTCGATGCCATTGCGGCGCTGAAACCGCTGGCTATCGGTCTCGACATCTACATGCCGGAGCCGGACCAGACTTCGCCCGACAAGGTGGCCGGTAATCTACCGGAAACGGCCGGGGATCTTGCTGCCCGCTTGCGGACGCTTCCCAGTCATGAAGCTATTCTCGCGAGTTCGTTGCGCGCAGCGCCGACCATACTGGGTGCTGCAGCACTTGACCATCCCACCTTCGCCGCGAGCACCGATATGCGTAGCGCGCCGATCCTCGTGCATGGCACTGATCCTCTTGGCCGCGTGCAACGGTTCGACTATGTGCTCGCGAGCCTGCCGGAATTGCAGGCGGCGGCCCACGGGCAGGCGATGCTCAGCGTGGCGCTCGAACAAGGCGTGGTCCGTCATATTCCCCTCATCATGGGATTGGGGGACAAACTGGTTCCCGGTCTGCCGATGGAAATGTTCCGCGTTGCCACGGATTCATCGGCGATCTCTGTCTTTGCCGATACATCGGGCGTGCAGGCGGTGGGTGTCGCGGATGTGCAAGTGCCTACCCAATCCGGCGGCGATATCTGGCTGCATTTCGCCTCTATTCGATCGTCGCTGAGCCGCTATGTGTCGGCGCGCGAGATCCTGCAGGGAACGGTGGATCCAGAACGGTTTCGAAATAAATTGGTGTTGATCGGACTGACGGGTACTGGCGTGACGGACATGCGTACGACCCCGTTGGGGGAACTGGTGCCCGGAATTGAGATTCAGGCGCAGGTGATAGAGACAATTTTTGAGGGAAGGTTTCTGCGGCGTCCAGCTTGGTTGAAGTGGGCGGAAAGTGGCTTTATTATAATGTTCGGATTACTGATCATTTGGTATGTGCCACGGACGCAATCAAGGTTTGCGGCGTTCTTAAGAGACGTGCCTAAGGGTTCTACTATTTTGGGCGTCGTGCTGCATCTGCTGAACCTTCTATGCTGCTTCTTTATCTTCATCCGCTTCGGACTGCTGGTCGATGCAGCCTCTATTTTCATTATTCTGTCGGCGGTGATGGGGTGTTTCTTTGCGCGTACGTTGCTGCATGTCGTGGAGCGAGCGAGGGCGGAGGCGAAGGGGCCTGAGTAGATCCATGCGACTCTCTCCTGACTCGACATTCGCATTTCTTGCTAGAAATAGCGTTGAACCAGGACTATGATCGGCAAACCTGGCGGCTCTGAATCGAAATTTACGGAGGTTCCTTTGCGAGCGGAAACCAAATTCATCTTTTTCCCGGGCAACAATACTCCCAACTTGGTTCGAGCCGCAGTCGCAGTTTATTGGAGTACGTTTGCAGTTTTTTTTGTCCGTATCATTCATGGAGTGGGCGTTCCGCCTTTCAGTACTCCCCGGGAAATGGGCGCGGCGATCACGGTGTTTGGACTGCTCTTCGCAATTTTGATCTTCTATGCATTTACTATCATGCGGCTTTCAGCTGGAAAGCTGTGGGCAAGAAACGTTGCGCTTTTTCTGACGGCATTGCTCATCATGACGGCCCTCTATCATCTGTTTGCGGACGGGCTGTCCTCCGAGCGGAACAACGTCGTGGGCCTAATAAGCATTGCCGCAGAAACTGTCGCAGGGTTATTTTTGCTGAGATCGGAAAGTACCCTATGGTTCCAATCGAAGACTAACTAAACCGACATATTCAAACGGACTGGGATAGTTCCTTTGTGGCGCTCTGGCGCGCCACAATCAATCCATCCCCAACGCTACTTCGCTAAGACAATGTGCGTGGCCCGGTCCGTTGGTACATGCTCGACTGTCCGATATCCCAGAGCGCGAAGATCCAGACCGCTAAAGAGCGGTTCCCCTTGGCCAAGCGCGACGGGAGCAAAGGCGAGGTGAATCTCATCCACGTGGCCGGCCTGGACGTACTGCCTCACAGTCTCTACACCGCCGCCAATCTTGACGTCCTTTCCGCCCGCCGCTTCGCGCGCCTTTTCTAACGCTTCCTCAATGCCGCCAGAAATGAAATGAAATGTCGTGCCGCCCAGCATCTCAATTGACGGCCGTGGATGATGCGTGAGTACAAAGGTTGGCGCATGGTACGGCGGATTGTCACCCCACCAGCCTTTCCATTGATCGTCCGGCCATTCCCCGCGAATAGGGCCGAACATGTTGCGCCCGAGGATGAATGCGCCGAAACCTTCCATTGCTCGCCGGGCAAATTGGTCGTCAAGGCCAGTTTCACCGTCTTCTTTTCCCAGCATCTGACGGAAAGTCCGCGTCGGGAAAAACCATTGGAAGATTTCCTCGCCTCGCACACCAAGCGGGTGATCCAGACCTTGATCGGTTCCCGCGGAAAAGCCATCGAGTGACACACCAAACCCTGCAACTCTTATTTTCGTCATAAACGTCTCCGTCAGCGCTTCAAATGATGTGGCTTCGATGCCAGATGATAATTTCGTTTTCATCCACACGACGCGCGACGGGATGCGAAATCGACAACGATCTCGCTCGGTGGAAACCCGTACGCAAGGTTAGCCGATTTTTAGTTGGCGCCAGAGTCAAAGGCACGCGTTCGGTTGCGAAGCGAAGCAAAGCTGCCTTGCAACAATCGGATGCCCTGCTTCACGGTGTTTAACTCACAACCGTGCCGACCACACCGATACGGCCCATCGAGGCACGACCTTCGCCAGGTCTCGGTCGTCAGGTTCGACACTTCGTGGACCTTACAGCTGCGCTGATACCGGCAGCAGCCGGCCGCGCTAAAAGGTGTGTTGACCACCGCACCGACGCTATCTGTCTCAAGCCTCAAAGTGTGGCAGACCGCGAATCCGGGGCCTGCTATGCCGCACGCCCAAGCGCGTCGAGCGATGCCGCGAGGACAGCGGCGAGACCGCCCACTTGAACCAGCCTGAGCACCTCCATGAAGCGATCTGAAGACAACGCGAGCAACCAGCAATCCGGCCTCGAGATCATCACTGATGCGGACGCTTTCCTCGCGCTTCGAGACGAATGGAATGCGCTCTGGTCGCAAGCCGATGGACGCCATCACCAAGCGTTCGATGTCTGTTGGCAATGCTGGACTCAGGTGGCAAAGCCGCGCGGTCAGCGGCTGCATTGCATTGTGTATAGGGAGGACGGCGAACTCGTGCTCGTCTGGCCGCTTGTGAGCCATCGGCGGTTCTTCTGCAGCGTCCTAGAACCACTTACGCCCGGTACCGCTGAACACACGAGCATCCTCGCAGCCGCCGGTGCGAGCGCAGCGCTTAATGCAGCCTGGCGCGCCGCGACCCGAGATTGCCGCGCCGATATCTTCTCTGTTCCGTATGTCGCAAAGGATGCCGGGCTCTACGATCTGGTCTCGCGACACGCGGGCTTGGTTGCAGCGAGGCAGGATGTCTCCGCGACGGCTTTACTGCGCAAGGAGCCGGACTGGTCGGCTTATTGCAGCACGCTGGGCACGTTGTCGAAGAAGAAGCCCGGCGCGCGCGAGAGGCGTTTCGAAAAGGAGGGCGTCCTGGAAATCCGCGCGCTTGAAGCTGGGGATACGCAGGCGCACGCCCAATGGGTGGACTGGATGCTCGCGCGTAAACGCGAGTGGGCAGAACGCGTCGAAAAGGACGGCCCTTGGCTCAATTCGCAGGGTTATCGGGACTTTCTGGTCAGTCTCGTCGACGGTACGCACACGCAGCCGATGGGAATAGTCTTCGTGATGACGCTTGACGGCATGCCGGTCGCTGCCAACATCGTGGGGTTGGGGCATACGTGCGTGAACGGTTTGATCGGGGCCTTCGACTCGAAGTTTTCGAAGTTTGCGCCCGGGTCGATCATGATAGAACGCTGCGTCAAGTGGGCCTGGGAAAATCGGATGGATCTCGACCTCGGCGTTGGCACGGAAGACTTCAAAGCGTACTGGAGCCGGGGCAATGTACTGCCGAACACCAGCTTTCAGATTGCTACGACGCAGTGGGGAAAAATGGCGTTCCACGCCAAGAGTCTCGCGAAAAAGCTGGTCGATATGCGCGCGGAGAGGGCGTCAGCCAACGCCGACAAAGCCGCTGATAATGCCGCGGCGATTGCAAAGGCAGCTGCTCCAGACATCGCTGAAAGACGGCCGTCAATCGCCATGGCGCAAGCGCCGGAACTTGGCGAAGCCTGAAGCGGAGAAGCAGGCTGCAAAAGCCTCTTTCGCTCGGCTCACGGCAGCTTGGGACAATCGCGATAGAGGCCCCGGCAAGGCTGCCACCAAAAACCCCCTACCCACCACCCCTCACATAGTCGACAAGAACCATCCGGGTTTCCTTGGCATGACTAAGCGTCGGGCAGCTTTAGCCATCGACCAGACGGGTTTATGCCGCTCGACCACGAGCCTCGGCTTAAGCGTCGGATTGAAGCCACTTAGAAAGCGCAAGGTATTCGCGTTGGGGATGCCGTCGAAATCGAAGGTGAGTTTTCGCTTCATCGCATCCTGGATCGCCGCCCAGATCAGCACGCTGATCGCGCCGCTATGAGCGTTCGGACTGCGGGATGACAGCAGGTAGTACGCCGCGTGCGAATCGAAGGTCACGCCAATCGCCGCCACGAGATGACCGTTCGTGTCGTAGGCGCCAAGCAGGTATCCCGCGTCACGCTCGACAAACGCGCTGACCAGCCGCTGCATCAGCTCCGTGCCGTAGATGTTCGAGCGGTGGCGCACGGCGAGATTGGCATCGTAGAACCGGTTGAATTCGGCAGGCGACTCGATAGGCGCAACCCGCAGAAACTTTTGTCCTGTGCGGATCACGTTACGGGTCTTGCCGTTCAATCCTTTCCACAGTTGCTCTATGTCGCGTTCCTGACCGAACTGCAGCGTGTAGCGCGTCGATACGGTAAAGCCGTTCAGCCCGAACGCGAGGGCATCTTCCACGCGCGGATCGAAGATTTGATAAAAGCTGTCGACTTCCGGAATCTGCTCGATGAGCTGCGTGGTGATGTCGATACGCTCGAGCATCGCGTGCGCCGGATCGCCGGCGAACGGTTTTAGGGCGGGTCCAAGTGTGCGCGTGAGCGGCGGCATCTGTGACGTGCGCCACGGTCCCTTGCGTCCCACCGAATACGGCATCTCGCCGACGATCTCGTTACCCCGCCGTACAGTTGCCGCGCGCCAGTTGCCGTCGGTCGCGAGGTCGAGCCACCACGCTTCATGAAAAACCGACTGAGCAGGAAGCGGCGCGCTCGCCGGGGTGGCTCTGTTGTCCGGATGAACCCGCGGTGCCGTGCAACGCGCACCACGCAACTTGTCGTGGCGCGCCGGCTCGCCATCGGCTCGCACGGGGGTAGTGACCCGTGCGGTGCCAATATTGGAGCCCGTAGCCTCTTCGTGCGTTGTGAACGCTGCCTTGCCTAACGCCTGATTACTGCGGTTGCCGCCCGGGTTCGATACTGGGCTTTCCGTTCTGATCGCATCGATAGAACGCTTTACGCCAGTCGACGAATGGACCGGTTGCAACGCAGGTTTATATGTAGCGCAAACGTCCCGATTCATAGATTCAAGCGTGTGGTTTAAGTTTTATCGGCAGTCAACCTAGTGCAGTTCCGGCATGCGGCGCAAATCACTGAGGCTAACGCGTACTTTATTGCCTGCTTAACGAACACTACCTGCGCGAGCGCGACTTTAATGTTCGCGGACACACGTTCTCGATAAAGCCCGATATTTTCACCCGCGATTTTCCAGATTGCACTGCGGTTAAGGCCGCGATAACCGTGTATTCGCGAGGACCACGCCAAGGTCGGCACAATGCAATCTATGCGCGCTTCTTCGGGGCCAATCCGCCGGCGCGCATCTTTGTGAACGTGCCGGCATGGCCGGGGCACTTCGACATCGAGATCGATTGCATCGCGGCGGTTTGAGAAGGGGATACGGTCAGACCCGCCGCGCCGCTCCTCAAAATTATTCGGGTTGTATCGAATGCTGCAACCATCTTTTTACGGCGTCTTTTGAACAACGATGGCTACGCCAGCCGATATGCCCGTCAGGCCGTACTCCCCAAACCGTGCCGCCCGGGGCATGAAATGCGGTAGTGAATTCGTTTGCCGCATCGGTCAGCACAGTGATCTGCTCGTTGGATGGCACTTCACAACCTGGTGCCGCGATCAGCACCGCAGACGTCAATTCGTGAGGCACGGCATCGAGCGCAGAGCAACCTCCGACGAACGCATCGTATTGAGCGCCGGGTGCATCGATATAGCCGAGCAAGATATGCCGGCCCCCGCCTACAAAATCATGCAGGCGCCGCGCATGGCCGATGTATGTCTGCTGGAGGCTCCCCAGTTCGGGAACCCGGTCACCGGGCGCGGGTGAGCTCGCATCGATGTCCGGACACTCGTCGGACACGATGCGGCTACCTCGATAGGTCACCAGCAATTGGGTTTCGCGCATGGCCGGTGTCAGCGCCTCGCGAGCGAACACGGCGTTCAATGCTGCGCTCGTCGACTGGACGACATCGACACCGACAGGATGCCGTTCTTCCGAATAGCTCGCGAGCAAATCGGGCTGTGCGAGATCCTTAGCTGCAAGCGATAGCTTCCACGCCAGATTGTGCGCATCCTGCAAGCCCGTATTCATGCCCTGACCGCCTACAGGCGGATGGATATGCGCGGCGTCGCCGGCCACAAACACGCGGCCTTGGGAATAAGCAGGCACGATTCGATGGCTGACACGATAGACCGATGACCATCGCATCGACGACAGTTGCGTGCCATCGGGCAGTGCCGGGAGGAGCAGCGCGCGCATCGTGTCGAAATCGGGTGAAGGGGTATTGGCGAGCGCCGCGGCATTTTCTTCGGGCACGATGATCGAGAGCCGATAGCGGCGCGCCGAGCCGCGAACGGGAACCGCCGCGAGCGATGCTTTCGGGCGTGTGCCCGCGCTCCAGTCGAAGCGATACATGGGTCCTCGGGGCAAGTCCCACTCTACGTCGAGATCGGCGAGTGCGAATGTCTGGGAGTACTGACCACCTTCAAACGGAAGTCCTAGCGTTGAGCGAACCTTGCTGCGCGAGCCGTCACAACCCACGAGCCAACGGCAGCGCATGGTGTGCGCTTGCCCTTGGGAGTCGATGAGTTGTGCGTGGACCGCGCCATCATGTTCTTCGAACGCGATCAGCTCGACGCCATATTCCACGCGTCCGCTTTGCGCGGCGAGTGCGGCCTCAAGGAGGCGTTCCGTTTCGAACTGCGCGAGCGAGAGCGAGCCGTACGGCAAGCCTTGCGTCGGGACGCTCATGCTGCGCGCGGGGACGGGGACGCCGTCCTGCCAGGTCTGAACGCCGGTGAGCCACACGCCGGCTTCTATCGCGCGCTGGGCGATGCCGATGTCCTCGAAAATTTCGATGGTGCGCGGGGTGACGCCGAGCGCCCTGCAGTAGAAAGTTCGAGTGGGCATGCGGTCGATGAGACATACGTCGATGCCGTCGCGGCGTAGCTCCGTCGCGAGTAATAGGCCTACCGGGCCGGCGCCGACGATCAGGATGTCTGTGGCGGCATTTAGCATGGCAATGAACCCTCAAGGATGAGTGGGGGGAATCATTGGGTTGTAGTGGGTAGTTAGTGATTCCGCATACGAATTAACTGGGGGTGGTGGGGTTGGTGGGGTGATGGACTTCGCGCGTCCGAACATGGTGCGACCGCTGTAAGCGGCTTAATCGGACGTCGGGGAAGGACTCGTCGGCTTCCGTAGAAATGTAGCCTCGATTTCAATTGTTTGCGCATATTTTCGACACTTCGGGCAGGTGTGTCGAATGACTGTGTTGGCCGGATAGAACCCCGACATGTTCAGCGCTTTGCGCGTGGGAGAAAATGACAGCGGGATGGTTCAACCGGTTCGTTTAGATGCTGTGGTATGCCATTCCGCGTGAACCACTCGGGAGTTACGATAACGACCCGACATGCGAGCCTGTCCAAAATTTTGTGTGTAAGGCATAACATGTCGCAAAGGAGCATGTATGCCACGCAAACCGAAGGCGGCCGCTACGGCCGCGAGAGAATTGCCATCAATTCCTAAAGAACTGATCGATGAGTTCGTCAAGGGTCCAATGAGTGCCGAGGCGATCCAGTCGGCGTCGATGGCCTTCAAGAAGGCGTTAATCGAACGGGCGCTGGGCGCTGAACTGGGCCATCACCTTGGATATCCGGTGGGCGCTGAACGGCCTGAGGAGCTCACCAATCACCGTAACGGCAAGAGCGCCAAGACGGTACTGACCGACGACGGTCCGCTGCGTCTAGAGATCCCGCGGGATCGCGACGGCAGCTTTGCACCCATCCTCATTCCCAAGCACGAGCGCCGCTTTACCGGCTTTGACGACAAGATCATCGCCATGTACGCCCGAGGCATGACGGTGCGCGAAATCCAGGGCTTTCTGATTGACCAGTACGGCACCGACGTATCGCCGGAGTTCATCAGCTCGGTCACCGATGCCGTCATGGACGAGATCGCCGTCTGGCAGTCCCGACCGCTCGAGCCGATGTATCCCGTCGTGTTCTTCGATGCCCTGCGCGTAAAAATCCGAGACGAAGGCGTGGTGCGCAACAAGGCCATCTACCTGGCTTTGGGCATGCTGCCGGATGGCACACGCGACATACTGGGGCTGTGGATCGAGAACACGGAAGGTGCCAAGTTCTGGATGAAGGTGTTTGCCGACCTGCAGACGCGAGGCGTACAGGACATCCTGATCGCAGTCACCGATGGCTTGAAAGGCATGCCCGAGGCACTCGCCGCAGTGTTTCCGGCCACTACGCTGCAGACGTGCATCGTGCATTTAATTCGCAACAGTCTGGACTTTGCGAGCTGGAAGGACCGGCGAGAGCTAGCATCAGCGCTCAAGCCAATTTATTCGGCGGCAAGCGCCGACGCGGCACAGGCTGAACTTAATGCGTTCGAACAAGGCGCCTGGGGTCAGAAATTTCCAACCGTCGTGGCGGCATGGCGACGCGCCTGGGACCGGGTGATTCCGTTCTTCGCGTTTCCGCCAGCAGTGCGCAAGGTGATTTACACGACTAACGCCATTGAGAGTATTAACGCGCGGTTACGCAAGATTGTGAAGACTCGCGGTCACTTCCCCAGCGACGAAGCCGCGACCAAGCTGATCTGGCTGGCTCTGCAAAACATCACCGCAAACTGGGGCCACGCGGCTCATGACTGGAAAGCGGCGATGAATCAATTTGC
>NZ_JBLKRU010000087.1:0-15616 GCF_047608185.1 Caballeronia eucalypticola | reverse complement strand
GGATTTCCGTTAGCCTATCTGGTTGCGGTGATCTGTCTGGCAAGCGGCGCAGTGCTGGAGGCGGCGCTCGGAACTTATGCGGGCAAAGGCAGCGGGGAGCTGGCGGCGTTTCGCATGCTGCAAAGCTCGTTTCGTCGCGGTGACGTGATCGTTGCTGACGCCTTGTACTGCCACTACTTTCTGATGGCCTCAATGATCGCCGCCGGGGTGGATGTCGTGATGGAACAGCATGGGGCGCGCCACACCGACTTTCGGCGCGGCAAGTCGCTGGGCACGCGCGATCACCTTGTGACGTGGCCCAAACCCCAGCAGTGTCCCGCCTGGATGACGCGTGAGCAGTACCAGGCCTTCCCCGATGAACTGACAATGCGCGAGTCCAGGCTGCATCACCAGGTGCTGGTCACCACGATGCTTGATGCACGCAAGACCCGCAAACAGGACCTCTCGCAGTTGTATGCCAGGCGCTGGAACGTGGAACTGGATCTACGTAACATCAAGACAACGATGGGCATGGATGTGCTGCATTGCCAAACGGCCCACATGAACGAGAAGGAGATCTGGGTCCATCTGCTGGCCTACAACGTAATCCGGCTGCTGATGGCCCAAGCCGCCAGCCACTACGCCACGGACCCGAGAGCACTGAGCTTCAAGCACACCGTGCAGCTATGGACTGAATGGCTGGCCAGAGGGCTGACGGCAACGCACGACCAGAGTCTCCTGTTCAGCCTGATCGCACAGTCCCGTGTTGGGAATCGCCCCGGTCGCATCGAACCACGAATGCGTAAACGTAGACCGAAGTCTTATCCATGGCTGAAAGAGCCTCGTCACATCGCTCGCGAGCGCGCCCGAAAATATGGGCACGCTCCTCGGGCTTAAGTAAGTGCCATTCGGGCTAGGCGTTGTGCCCGATAGTCGCGTAAAGGTTCTCCTCTGCGTAGAGGGCCCGACCGACGTTGCAGCATTCAAATACCTCAGCCGGGCGCTGCATGCAGCGGACAATACGATTCCGGACCTGACAAGCGACGAGCGAGTCGCTTTTGTCTTGCTTGGCGGATCGACGCTCAAGCACTGGGTCACTCAACACTATCTCCGCTCCCTAAACCGGCCGGAGGTGCATATCTACGACAACGACGTGCCGGTGTATGCGGCTTCGGTTGCCGAGGTAAACCAGCGGACGGATGGATCGTGGGCGGTTGTGACGAACAAGTATGAGATCGAATGCTATCTGCATGCGGATGCGATCGGGGACGCTTTTGGTGTCGAGGTTGTTGTTTTGGATCAACCGGGACCCGATGAAAAGGCTGTGCCCAGGTTATTTGACGAAGCCTACTTCGCCAAGCAGAAAACCGATGCCGTCATGAAGGATGGCGCAGCGAAGCTCAGGCTTGCGAACAAGGCTTTTCCGTTGATGACGGCCGAACGTCTGGCAGCGAGAGATCCTCGCGGAGAAGTGGAAGGCTGGTTCAGGCGAATAGGCGGGATGCTTTAGTGCACAAAATCGACTCAACGACCAGACTCATTTTCCGAAGAAAATTATAGAATTGGACCGATGATGGGTAATGTTTCGCGAAAGACCGATACGGTCCGCGCGTCCCGCGACGGACATGAGTACCATGAGGCGTGGACTGCCCGTAAGGCCATGCAGCTGTTACTGGCCGACGACGGACTCGTTGGGATTGCAGTCGAAGGTCTTGAACCTGATGACCAGATTGTTGCCCCAGCCGAGGCTGTCGAAGTCGCTGACCTCACGTTGTATTTCGGGAAGGCGCCGGGGTTTGAACATTCCCACACGGTAGCTGTCGTCCAGTTCAAATACTCTCCGAGCCGAGCGAACACGGACTTCCGCGCCAGTGACGCGAAGAAGACGATTCAAAAGTTCGCCATTGCCTACAAGGGCTTCATCTCCCAGTATGGCTCCCGACAGGTTGAAGCGAAGCTCCGTTTTGAACTTTTGACGAATCGCCCCATCTATCCGCCACTGCTGATGGCGATCGACGGAATGGGGAAAGGAACGCGCCTCTCAGGCGAAGCCAAAGATCAGGCGGCTCAGTTGAAGGTTGCTGCTGCGCTTGACGACGCTGCTCTTCCCGCTTTCCTGCAAAAGCTTGTTGTTGTTGGCAGTCGCGGGAGTTTGGCCGCGACCAAGAGTGAGTTATCCATGCTGCTGGCACGCAGGGTCCGCGAGTACCGATTTGAGGGCGGCGGCTCTCCTCGGTGCGATGCGAGACATGGTTCGCACCAAGGCAGGCTACAGCGGCATTGACCGCAACGTCATCCGGGAGCCTGACGTTCTTGCTGCACTCCAGATTGCCGAGCGCGAAGCGCTGCTACCGTGTCCGTCGAGTCTAACCACGGTGTCAGACATCGTTCCACGTGAGCAACTGGATTCAGCGATAGCCCTGATTCCGACGTTGACCACTCCAATGCTGGTGCACGCAGCCGGCGGCGTCGGGAAAACCGTTTTCATGGAAAGTCTGGCGAAAGCGCTCGAAGCGCGGTTCGAGACTATTTTCTTCGATTGTTTCGGTGGCGGCGCGTACAGGTCCCCTGAAGACGCGCGGCATCTACCCAAGCACGGCCTTGTCCATATTGCGAATTCACTAGCCTGCCAGGGCCTGTGCGATCCGATTATTCCTGGCGCTGATGACTTGCAGGGCCTGTTGAAAACATTCCGCCGCAGGCTCGAGCAGTCTGTGAGGACGCTAGCAACAGTCGCGCCGCGCAAGGAACTGCTAATTTTTCTCGACGCAATTGACAATGCGACTGAACACGCGAAGGACGTGCAAGAAGAGTGTTTTCCCGTGCGACTCATCGAGAGCCTGCAGCAAACACCGGTTGTGGGTGTGAAGCTTGTCGCGTCTTCGAGATCACATCGCATTCCTATACAGCATTTGTCATATTGTGACTTTGAACTGCGACCATTTAGCCCGGTGGAGACGGCTACCTATCTGCGCTCCCGTATGCCCAAAGTCAGCGAGCTCGAGATACGTGTCGCGCAGGCGAGATCCAATGGGAATCCTCGCATTCTCGCGTATCTGATTGGTGCCGGAGGGGGATTGCTGGATGCGTCGGAAATCGACAGTAAGATTGAATTGACCGATCTGATTCAACAACGGCTCGACAGGGCCCTTGCTGCCGCGACCAGCCGCGGCTATAAATCTTCCGATGCCAGTGCCTTCCTGGCGGGACTTTCGGTTTTGCCCCCGCCAGTACCGCTTGCGGAGTATGCGGAGGCACACGGGCTGCAACTGAGTGAGATCGAGAGCTTCGTTGCTGACTTGTGGCCTTTGCTGGAACGCACGCGTCATGGACTGATGTTCCGCGATGAGCCGACAGAAACACTTGTGCGAGAAAAGTATGGGTCGTTGATCGAGCCGCTACGAAAGGTTGCGTTCAATCTCTTGGCCCGTCAGGAACATTCCATTTATGCGGCGCGCGCTTTGCCGGGTCTGCTGCAAAAACTAGGTGACGGACAGCAACTGTTCGATCTGGCGTTCGACGACAGGTTTCCAGCAGCGATCACCAGCACCGTCGGTAGACGCAATATCCGCTATGCACGCCTCCGGGCGGCCGTGCGCTACGCGGCCAACAGGGAGGATTTCGACCAACTCGTGCATCTGCTGGTCGAGTTGTCAACGGTCGCAGCCGTTGACCGCCGGGGCGCCGATTATATTGTGGAGGCGCCTGATCTGGTCGTCGCGGCTGCGGACGTGGACGCGACACGGCGCCTTTTCGAAACTCGCACACCATGGCCCGGGACGCGCCACGCTCGACTAGCTATTGCGAATACGCTAGCGGGCGACCTGGACGAAGCGTCCCGTCACGCTATCAGGACACAGGACTGGCTTAGCCACGCATGGCAGCAGGACCAGAATAGTGGTTTGGGTCGGGAAGGACCGCGAACCTTGGATAACGCGGCCATCCCTCTGTACATGATCGCGCGAGGCAGACATGACCAGGCACTACGCTACATGCGTGGCTGGGAAGCCTGGTATGCGTTTGAAATCGGGAAATATCTTTTTTCTTTTCTCCAGCAAAGGGATGTCATCACGGGTTCCGGCACGGAGACAAAAGCATTTCTGGCCGCGCTCACGAATGAAGTAGGTTGCATTGCCGCCGCATTGTCGTTTGTCGAGTTAATGCCAACGCCACAGAAGAAACTGGTTGTCATGCTGGCACGAGCCTGCACGCAGCGGACGAAGTTCGTCATAAGAGCGGAATTCGGACGTGATGGTGGTTATCGGCTGGACGACGGCTTGCGCAAGGCTTCAGTGATTGCCGCGTCGTACGGCATGCCGCGTGAGGCGGCGGTCATCGCCAGACGAGCAACGTACAAGCGACCTGAGCTGTGGTCGTTTCGGGATCATTTCGGCGGCTCGTACGTATTCCCCTTTCTGTTCGACATTGCACTTTCGGCTGCATTGAAGGGCATCGATTTGTGCGAACGGGACGTTGTCCCGGCCGAGCTGGTGAAGTTCTGCCGGGGTATAAAAAGCGGACTTCGCGGCCCGGATTTCCGGAACGAGTTAAAAAGAAGACTGGAAAGGCACTGGAAGGCAGGCGGCAGTGACACAGACGGTGATAGCAAGAAGTTTTCATATGAAACCAAGAGGGAGGCAGAGGAGTTCACTCGCTTCCTCTTTCCGTTACGGCTCCCCGATGCTCCGCGCCGAATCGCCCCTGTCGGATGACCAGATCCGTCGCGTCGCCCCTTCCATCTTCGCGGACGGCAAGCACGAAAGCCGCTCGGAGCGCTACACCTATATCCCCACCATCGACGTGCTGCGTGGCCTGCGCAATGAAGGCTTCCAGCCCTTCATGGTCTGCCAGACCCGCGTGCGCGATCAGGACAAGCGGGAATTCGCCAAACACCTGATCCGCATGCGCCCCGCGAGCAAGATTAACGGTGAGGACGTCAACGAAATCATCCTGCTCAATTCGCACGATGGAACAAGCTCTTATCAAATGCTGGGAGGCGTCTACAGGTTTGTTTGCCAGAACGGCATGGTCGCGGGCGAAACCGTTGGCGAGGTGCGTGCGCCCCACAAAGGCAATATCGTGCAGAACGTCATCAACGGCGCGTTCGACGTGCTCGACGGCTTCGACCTGATCCGCGAACAGAAGGAGGGCATGCAGACCGTGACGCTCAACCGTGACGAACAGCACGCGTTTGCCCGCTCCGCGCTCGCGCTGCGCTACGACCCGACCGACGCCGACGTGCCCGTTCCGATCACCGAAAGCCAGCTTCTGAACGTGCGCCGCTTCGAGGATCGCCGCGACGACCTCTGGGTCGTTTTTAACCGAATTCCCGAATTCAGGAAAACATGACCAAGGGTGGTCTGCATGGGCGCTCGCTCAGCGGGCGCGCCATGTCCACCCGTCCCGTCACCGGCATCGACCAGAACGTGAAACTGAACCGCGCGCTCTGGATGCTCGCCGACGCCATGCGCCAGATGAAAGCGTAAGCACGGCACGGGCGGCAGCCCAACGCCACCTAGCTTCCGATTTATACCATCAGGATTCCTATCCGGTTCAAGTCTTGATGGTATCCCGTAGCACCCTGACCCGGCACTTTCCATTTTATGGAGTCAATCATGCAAGCCCATGAAGTCCAAACCACCGCCGAAACCGTGGCCGACACGGCGGACGCTGCCGAAACCGCGCCCGTACTCGAAACCACCGTTGGCAAAGAGCAGCCGGTCGTGACCGTGCCCTATTCCAGCCTGCATCCCTCGCCGCTCAATGCCCGTACGAACCCGCTCACGGGTATTCCATCGCTTGCCGTCAGTATCCGCGCAAAGGGCCTGCTTCAGAACCTCGTCGTCCATGAGATGAACGGCTCGCGCGGCAGGCAGCGCAAATACGGCGTCTGTGCTGGGCAGCGCCGCGAGGCGGCACTCGACCTGCTGTTCGAACAGAAAGACATCACCGCCGACTATTCGGTCCCCGTGCGCATCGTCAGCGAAGGTGAAGCCCTTGCCATTTCGCTGATCGAGAACAGCGAACGCGAAGAGCTCGACCCGTTCGACGTGCTGCGCGCCTACCGGATGCTGGCCGAGGAGGGTCGTAGCATCGATTACATCGCCGCCCTTTTCTCAGCCGCGCCGATCACGATCAAACGGCGCATAAAGCTCGCCAGCGCCTCCCCGAAACTGCTCGCCTTGCTGCGCGAGGACGCGATCACGCTCGACCAGCTTTCAGCACTCGCGCTCACAGATGACCACGAGACGCAGGAACGTATCTGGTTCGATGCGAATGAGTGGCAGCGCCAGCCCAACTATCTGCGGCAAGCGATCACGCACACCGAGATCGACGCGAGCCGCAGCCGTCTGGCGCGCTTCGTGGGATTGGACGTCTATGAGGCAGAGGGCGGTTACGTGAGACGTGACCTCTTCAGCGACGACGAAAACGCCGGTTACATTGCCGACGCCGAACTGCTGCAACGTCTTGCCGCCGCGAAACTCGACGCCGCCGCCGAAGAAGTCCGGGCCGAAGGTTGGGGCTGGACCGAACAGCGTATCGAGCGCGACGTCTTCGAACTGAACCGCTATGGCAGGCTGCAACCGGTGCAACGGCCCCTCGCCGATGACGAACAGGGGGCAATGGATGAACTCACCGCGCAGCAGGACGAACTGGCCGAAAAGTTCGAAGCATTGTCGGAGGACGATGAGAACGCCTACGAGGCAGGCGAACGCCTCGAAGCCGACATCGACAGGGTCAACGCTGCCCTCATCGCGCTTGAAAGTTGCACGTCGACGTGGGACGCGCAGCAGATGGCCGAAGCGGGCGCATTCGTGATGGTCAGCCCGCAGGGCCAACTGGTCATCGAAAGGGGTCTGGTGCGCCGCGAGAACAGCGCGGCACTGGATGCGGTGGACGCGACCGTGACCGGCACGCCGGAAACTCAACGCGCATCCGGCGAAAGAGGAAACCGACGCGAAGGAGAAACCGATCCACAGCGCAAAGCTCTGCCAGCGCCTCACTGCGCATCGCACCGCCGCTGTTCACGCGGAACTGATCGCGCAGCCATCCGTCGCACTCACGGCCATCCTCCAACGCCTGATTCCGGTAGTCTTTCCGGAGGGGTATGGGTCGGGTTTCGCACCGCATGCGCTGAAACTGTCCTGCACGAGCAACCGCGACAGTCTGCTCGGCGCGGCGGACGATCTGCCCGCGAGCACTGCATGGAGTCTCATCGAGGCGCAGCGCGAGCGGTGGGACCGCGAACTCCCTGCGCGGCGCGCGGACCTGCTGCCGTGGCTGATCGAACAGGACACCAGCACGACCCTCCTCGACCTGCTCGCCTTCTGCACCGGCGCGCTGCTTGACGGTATCGCGGGCGACGAAAAGCCTCACGCCATCAATGCGCTCGCGAGCGCACTGAACCTTGACATAACTCGATACTGGACGCCCACGCGCGCCTCGTATTTCGATCACGTCAGCAAGGCGCGCATCGCGGAGGTCGTCGCCAGCGCCGTGTCGCCGAAGATTGCCGCCGACCTCGGCAAGATGAAGAAGGCCGACGCGGCGTCCGCCGCTGAACTGCGGCTCGTGAAAGCCGCATGGGTCCCGGAAATCCTCACCGATCGCGAAATCCCTGCCGCACCCTCTTGGCATATCCACGACGATGAAACTCAACTGATACCTCTCAAGCAATCCGATATCACGCACGCAAACTTAGTTTCCTGAAATTCCCGGTCCAGCCTCAGGGGATCAGTTCAGCCCAGTTACCAATCAGATGGGCGGGCGAAAAGTCACGCAACAGGTGGCTGGCGTTCGTGGTTCTTGCAAGAAAATATCATATGAAAAATTCTGCCCCGAAGCGCCAACCGCTGCCGACCAAATCTGTACGACTAACTAACCATATTCGGATGCTGGATTTATGCTTATATCAGGATAAAATGCTGTTTTGGTCAATGTTTTAGTAAAAAAGAATAAAAAAATCTGCTGCATCTGCGGCAATATATTTTGCATGAAAACAAATATTTTATTCTGACGCCCCCTTAAAATTTGTTATTAACACTTCCCCAACAACATTCATCGACGTTTCTTACGTCAATGGGTTTTTCCTCACTGCTTCTCGTAATACATTTACGTCATAGTTAGTACGCTCGAGCGGAATGAATTGCTCTGGCTCCTCATCGCAAGGAGCGCAGCATGGAATTACGGCAAGTCAACATCTGCGACCTGATCGACGGCCGAAGAATTGGCAGATAGGAATGCTTCATTGTCACGTTCTGCGCGTTTCTCATGCCATTTGACGGCTTCGACACACAGATCATCAGTTTCATTGCAACAGTGCTTGCGAAGGAATGGCATCCGTCTGAACCAGACATGGGGTCGATCCTTTCCGCAAAACTATTTGGATTACTAATGGATTAGCTTGACAATCCGTTATCACGGACCGATTTGACACAAAAAGGATGGCTTTCGCGGCGATGGGTCTCTTCGGGCTATTTAGCGTATTGAATGTTTTTGCACCAAGTGTGCCACAGCTCCCAAGCCGGTTCCTAACCCCATCGGCTTGGGAGCTGTTACACCGCGCGCAGTCGGCCTTGTGTCTGAGTTCAGCGCTAAAAGAACCCGTACCACTTTCGTCGTTCTCGTTTATATCGGCATCTCTTTGGGGTTTATCTCCGCAGGTTTCTGCAGCGGCGCTCGATTTCAATGTTGGGCTGGAAAGGACCGTTGTGGCTGGGTGGCCTTACGGCACTGGGATTGACCTTGTTACTCGTCCCATTACTGCCAGAAGCGGCGGCTTTCTTATCGAGGTGCAACCGTCGGACCGAGTGCTCCACGCTACCACACGGCCCTTCCGTCCCCTCGTAACAAAGGAAGTGTCGCACTGAACCCGCGGTCAAAAGCACATTTGCACAGCATTAACCACTAAGATTGGAGATCTTATGAAAACGAAGAATGTGGGCTTCATCATCGGCTCTGCTATGTGCCTGGCGAGCTCCGCGGCCTATAGCCAGAGCAGCGTCACGCTGTACGGCGAAATTGACGAAGGTATTCATTATCAGTCAAACATCGGCGGTGGCAAATCGGTCTATATGGATTCTCTGGACGGCATCGATGGCAGCCGTTGGGGACTCACCGGCAAAGAAGATTTGGGGGGCGGCCTCAAGGCAATTTTTACCCTCGAATCAGGCATCAACATCAATAACGGTCAATTCGGCCAAGGTGGTACTGAATTCGGCAGACAAGCATTCGTCGGGCTCAGCAGCGACAGTTTTGGCTCTCTTACTGCCGGCCGTCAGTACGACATGGTTTGGTATTTCCCTGAATTTCTGGCTGGAAACTCAGCGGTTGGAGACTTGCCCGGCGGACACCCAGGCGACATCGACAATGTCAGCAACAGTATCCGCTTCAATAACTCCGTGCGGTATATGAGCCCCGACTATCACGGCCTGTCCTTTGGGGCGGAATACAGCCTTGGTGGCGTGCCGGGTAATTTCACATCCACTTCCGGCTATTCTCTTGGAGCCGGTTATACGCACGGTGGGCTTCAGACCGGAATTGCGTTCGATTACTTCAAACATCCGACAGCAAGTCCGGGTACCGGTTGGTTTACTGCATACGCAAGTGGGTTCAACTTGCTGGCCGGTTCCCTCAACTCGGCTTACCAAGTAGCACAGGCCTACCAAGACGTAGTGGCGGCCGCGACCTACACGATTGGCAATATGGCGATAAGCGGGTCCTACTCGAACGTCCAGTACGCAAATCTTGGCCAAACTTTCCAGAACGGTACCGCCGTCTTTAACAACTGGGATATTGGCCTCTCCTACCACGTCACTCCTGCCCTGTCCGCGGGGGTGTTTTACGACTACATGGCTGCACGGAGCGTGACTACGGCAAAAGGCCAATCCGTCGGTGACCAGCACTACAATCAGGTCGCGTTCACGGTCGATTATTTATTATCGAAGCGGACAGATGTGTATTTTTCGGGCGGCTGGCAACGAGCTACCGGTACGTCGTCACTTGGACAAGTCGCTGTTGCGGACATCGGCGGATCCGGTGACTCTTCCAACAACCATCAAATGGTTTTTCGGCTAGCACTCCGTCATAAATTCTAAAGCGACCCTCGTGGGTAAGATATCGCGCCTCTAGCCCCAGGACTTTCAGGCTTGACGGTGCGATTGAGGTTTTGCGTAAGAAAGATGCGACGTCCGCGGCTCGCGACGTCGCTTAAAACAACCATTTATGGAGAATTCGATGATGTTGACAACCCGCGTGACCGCCCTGGCCGCTGCAGCATCGATTGTCATTGCGGCGCTGACGGCCCCTGTGGCAACGGCACAAAGCACCGACACGGCAGCCTCTACGCCCAAGCAGGTCCAGAAGGCACAGCGTAAAGCCGCCCACAAGGCGAACCGTGCCAAGAAAAATGCCGAGCTGAAAACGCTCGAAAAGAACGGCTACCAGCCCGGCGGCAACCAGAACAACTACCCGAAAAACGTCCAGGATGCGGAAAAGAAAGCGGCTGCCGCCAAGGCGGCGTCCGGGCAGTAAGGCTATCGAGACGGCTCTTTATCGAGCTGATGACAACCCGCGCTAGCGTTTTTTCATTCGCGTTCTGATTCAACTCAAGTGGCTTTACTACACTGCGGTCACAACGTCGACCTCCATCCAATTAGAGCCACTGTTTCAGACGACCGATAAATCAGCTCACCCGATCCTACCCGATCGTTCCGCGCGTTTGGTTGACCCAGGTTGGGTTGGCCAACTCAGCGGATACCCGATGCTGTCCGAGGCGCTCGTGCTGATGTTCTCGCAGCAGATGCCATTCACTGCACTCGCACGTGCCGTCAGTTTGACTTGGCAGCGCGCACACGCCATCTGCTCGCGCTATGTCGAACTGGTACTAGCGGCAGAGAATCTCTGGGCGATGAACTTGGTCGCAGTCGACGAAACCTCATATCGTCGCGGTCATGAGCATCTAACACTGGTCGCCGATATGCAGGCGCGTCCCCGAGGCGGGAGAACAGCTCTGCCGAGGCATGAACCCTGTCCGCCGTAGCATCGGTTCCGAGCCAGATGCTCCTGAGCCAGCGCATCACCCATATAAGTAGCCCTCGAAACTATTATTTCAGATCGGCATAGCAGTCGGGTCTGCCCTGCTTTCTATGATCCGATTAGGACCTTACGTCAGACCCGACGTGCTTGACTTCCCCTACGTACTGACTAGGGCAGCAGCTTGCAATCCGTGATATCGACGATCAAAGTAAATGAGGCCGCCCTTCTCCGCGCCATCGTCCACTTTAATTCCTTTAACCTCACAAAGGAAAATACGGTGAGTACCTTGACAAATCGTATCAACTATTTTGCAATCGAACGCCACTAATGCATCCTCCAAAACAGGGGCGCCGGTTTTCAGCGTGCTCCACGTTGTTCCTGCAAACCGTTCTTCCATGCTGACACCTGCGCCGAACTTGCGGGATAGAGCTTCGTGCGATGCGCTAAGTGTGTTCACGCAAAGCACACCGTTTTCGATCAATGCATGATGTGCTGAAGATTGCTGATTGACACAAACGAGTAGCGTGGGTGGTGCGTCGGTAACGCTGCAAACAGCTGACGCTGATATACCGGCTTTCCCAGCAATCCCGTCGGTGGTAACAATGTGAACCGCAGCGCCGAGCCTGGCCATCCCAGTTCGGTAGCTAAGTTGTTCTTGGCTAAGCATGATGACATCCTTTTTGCTTACTGCACCGCGCCGGGTATTTCTGCCACCACGCGGCAAGAGAGTCCACTAAAGCCAATTAAACCCGTCCAGGCGGTGTACATCTTGAACTCATTCCTACCGACCGCACTGTGGAGCTCGTCGATTTTGTTCATGTTCTCAATGATGAAACCGCCATTCTCACCCACCGAAATATCTGCTGGACCATGCTCATCGCCGCGACGCAGACCTGCAAAATCCAAGCCGATAAAGCCCAGATTCATTTTCCCCAGTACTTGAATGAAATCCCAAGACATTTGAGGATGGTTGGAAAAATATTCACGCGTTCCGTACGAATACTTCGACAGATAGCCAGTGTGGAAAATGACGAAATCACCTTCGCGGACGTCGTAACCTTCGAGAACCTTTTCGGTGATCTCGGTTTCCCCGACGTCACCTACATAGACGATTACGCCTCGGCGGACGGCGAACTCAGTTGGCGGTCGAGCCTGCCCCTCGTATACGTCAAGATGGGTGCCAATGTGCCCTTGGGACATAAAGCTATTTTGGTCTTGGTTGGCTTTGCTAACAACAGGATCGTGCATGTCGATTGCCAGCGTTAGGTCGAGGAACATATATTGTCTCCAGTAGTATTGTCGTGTACTACTTTAAGGCCTCGATGAAGGCGTGCGCCACTTAATACAAGTCACAATACATTCCAAATCGGACACTGGTGCGGCCGTACCTCCACGTCTCGAGGTACATCCCCATACTTTCTCGTCGCCCAAGCTTGCGATGGTAACGCGTTGGATGTCAAAGCGCATGTGCGCGCGTGCAGCCAACCAGTGTCGCGCAGCACGGTCGTAGACATAAAGTTGTCGGAGTCAATTCGGTAGTACAAGTTCGCTACCAAAAAATGCCGGTCCACTCATAAAGAAACGATCTGAAGGATCGCAACGGTATCCGATTTATATCGCGGGGTGTCGGATCTCGATAACTTAGCAGCGCGTTATCCACTCATGCTCAAAAGGTGCCGTGGATCAATAGTCCGAAGTCCAGCCAGAGCCAATTATTCTCGGCAGATGGGGGTAGACGAAATTTATACGCTGTTTAAACACCGTAACTGAAGAAACTCAGTGGCATATTTTGCGACTCAACAGCTAAGCTCTAACGAAAGCTAACGCTATTCCCCCACTCTAACGAAAGCTAACGCTATACCCCCATTCAATGCGGAGCCGTGCCATGACTGATTTATCCAGCGGAAGCGAACAGATCCTGTCGATATCCCGAGGTCGCGAAGACACCGATCCCGAGGAGACCGCCGAATGGCTGGAGGCGCTGGATGCAGTCACCGAACACGTCGGCCGGGATCGCGCGCAATACCTTTATGACCGCCTCGCGGAGCATGCGCTTTCGTTGGGTATCGAGTCGTCACGTGCGCGTGTCACGCCTTATATCAACACCATTCCTGTTGCAGAGCAGCTGCGTTATCCGGGCAATCTGGAGATCGAGGAAAGGCTCGCCGCCGCGTTGCGCTGGAATGCGCTCGCGATGGTCGTGCGCGCCAACAAGGCTTACGGCGAGCTTGGCGGTCACATAGCGAGCTATGCGTCCGCAGCCGATCTCTTCGAAGTGGGCTTCAATCATTTCTTCCGCGCGGCTGCACCGGACGCGGGCGTGGGCACGGGTGGCGATCTTGTCTATTTCCAGCCGCATTCATCGCCGGGTGTGTATGCCCGCGCGTACCTCGAAGGCTTTCTTAGCGAAGAACATCTGGAGCATTACCGGCAGGAGATAGCAGGACCCGGACTGTGTTCGTATCCGCATCCGTGGCTCATGCCGGACTTCTGGCAGTTCCCCACGGGCTCGATGGGCATCGGTCCGATCAACTCGATCTATCAAGCGCGCTTCATGCGTTACCTGCAAAACCGCGGCCTTGCGAAGACGCAGGACCGCAAGGTGTGGGGCTTCTTTGGCGATGGCGAGATGGACGAGCCGGAATCGATTGGCGCGTTATCCCTCGCTGCGCGCGAACAACTCGACAACCTGGTGTTCGTCATCAACTGCAATCTGCAGCGGCTCGACGGACCGGTGCGCAGCAACGGCCGCATTATCGACGAGCTTGAAGCGCAGTTCATTGGCGCGGGCTGGAACGTGATCAAGGTCCTGTGGGGTTCCGACTGGGACGCGCTCTTCGCACGCGATCAGACGAACGCGTTGCTGCGTGCGTTCGCCCATACGGTCGATGGCCAGTTCCAGACCTTCTCGGCCAACGATGGCGGTTATAACCGCGAGCGCTTCTTCGGCCAGAATCCCGAACTCGCCGCGCTGGCTTCGCATCTGAGCGATGAAGATATCGACGGCTTGCGCCGTGGCGGCCACGATGTGCGCAAACTGCACGCGGCTTACGCGAAGGCGCTGGGTCATCGAGGCCAGCCAACCGTGATCCTTGCCAAGACGATGAAAGGCTTCGGCATGGGTACATCGGGTCAGGGCAGGATGACGACGCACCAGCAAAAGAAGCTTGGCTTCGATGACCTGAAGGCGTTCCGCGATCGTTTTCGCCTGCCGCTGTCGGACGCCGATGTCGAAGCGGTCAAATTCTACAAACCTGCGGAAGACAGTCCGGAGATGCAGTACCTGCACGCACGGCGCGCAGGTCTTGGAGGTTATCTGCCCAGAAGGCGGAGAGTGGCGTCGGAGGCGCTGATCGTCCCGCCGATGACAACCTGGGGCCAGTTCGCCATCGACGCGGCCGGCAAGGAGATGTCGACCACCATGGCGATCGTGCGCATGTTCGGTACGCTGATGAAGGATGCAACGCTGGGCCCTCGCGTGGTGCCCGTGGTCGCCGATGAAGCGCGCACCTTCGGCATGGCGAACATGTTCCGACAGGTCGGCATCTATTCGCCGCTCGGGCAGTTGTACGAACCGGAAGATCTCGGTTCCATGCTCTATTACCGCGAGGACACCAAAGGACAAATTCTTGAAGAGGGCATTTCGGAAGCGGGGGCAATGTCGTCATGGATTGCCGCGGCGACGTCGTACAGCGTGCACGATTTGCCCATGCTGCCGTTCTACATCTATTACTCGATGTTCGGTTTTCAGCGCATTGGCGACATCATCTGGGCCGCGGCGGACCAGCGCGCACGCGGGTTCCTGATCGGTGCGACTGCGGGCAAGACCACGCTTGGCGGCGAAGGGCTGCAGCATCAGGATGGCAGCAGCCACCTGGTGGCATCGACGATACCGAACTGCCGCGCCTACGATCCCGCGTTTGCTTATGAGCTCGCGGCTATCGTCGACGAAGGCATGCGCGAGATGGTCGAGCGCCAACGCGACGTGTTCTATTACGTCACGGTGATGAACGAGAATTACGCGCAGCCATCGGTGCCCGGCGGCGACCTCGAGACCCTGCGCGAGGGCATCCTCAAAGGCATGTATCCGCTCGCGACGGCACCGGACGCGACGGCGCAGGTGCAGTTGCTCGGCGCCGGCGCGATACTCGTCGAGGTCATCGCGGCGCAGAAAATGTTGCGCGACGATTGGGGCATTGAGGCAGCGGTATGGAGCGTGACGAGCTTCACCGAATTGCAGCGCGACGGCATGGCGTCTGAACGGCTTGCGCGTCTCGGCGAGATGGCTCCGGCGCCGTATGTGAGCACCATGTTGTCTGCATCGCGCGGCCCGGTGATCGCGGCAACGGACTATGTACGCGCCGTGCCCGAACTGATCCGCGCTTACGTGCCGCGTCGCTACGTGACGCTCGGCACCGACGGCTTCGGTCGCAGCGACACGCGTCAGGCACTGCGCGAGTTCTTCGAGGTGGATCGTGCATCCATTGTGATTGCAGCGCTGAAAGCACTGGCCGAGGACGGGGAGATCGATATCGCCATCGTGCGAAAAGCGTCGCAGCAGTATGGGAAGGTGGCGTCGGCGCTGGGCGCTCCCTGGCAG
>NZ_JBLKRU010000086.1:0-17392 GCF_047608185.1 Caballeronia eucalypticola | reverse complement strand
GGTTCTGTCGCAATAAGGCGGTGCGGTATTATGTTCGGCGCCAAAACGAAGTCTTTGCCCCGATGAAACAGAGCCTGACGCCAGCCTTATCGCACGTGTTTAAACACTTTCATTATCCGTTTGATGTGATGCTGATGTGTGTGCGCTGGTATGTTGCCTACGGACTGAGTGTACGAAACCTGGAAGAGATGATGGGTGAGCGAGGCATCGAGGTCGACCATTCGACGGTGCATCGTTGGGCAATCAAATTGCTGCCAGTGCTTGGAAAAGCGTTCGGTCGCCGCAAGCGCCCGGTGGGCAAGAGCTGGCGCGTTGATGAGACGTACATCAAGGTCAAGGGAGCGTGGAAGTATCTGTATCGAGCAGTAGACAAGGCGGGTCACACGGTTGATTTCCTGCTACGAGCCCATCGCGACAAGACTGCAGCACAGCGTTACTTTGAGAAATCGATTGATCAGAACGGCGAGCCTGAGACGATAACGATCGATAAAAGTGGCTCAAACCTGGCCGCGCTTGAAGCGCTGAACGCCCAGCGCGGCACGCCGATCAAGATCCGCCAGAACAAGTATTTGAATAACATGATCGAACAGGATCACCGGGCAATCAAACGGCGCACTCGCTCCATGCTCGGCTTCAAGACATTCCGGTGTGCACGCATTCTGCTGGGCGGCATCGAACTCATGCATATGATTAAGAAAGGCCAGATGACAGGCTCTGGCCAAACTGCTGCCGAGCAGTTTTACTCGTTGGCCAAATAAGCACTGCATATCATATCGCCTTTGCTTGCCCCTCCATCCTTATTGCGACAGAACCTGATTTGATGCAAGCCGAACCCGGAGAAACATAGTTGCGAATTGAGAGCCTGCGCCGCTCGCAAGACAGTTCCAATCCCATCTGCCATACGGAAGTTTTTGTCCACCCGGCGCTCCGCGTATCGGAAGTCGAATCGCAGGTAGCTATTTACACGCTGATCGAACAGCAATTCGGCGAGCGGATCACAGAAGTACGTCAAGAGATACGCGCGATCGCGTTACCCGCTAACGTCACAAAGCTTGTGAGTACCAAGGCCCGTTCACCGGCGTTGTGGATCTGTCAGCATTATTTTAAACGGCGTGGGCAGATCGTCGAGGCAGCCTTCGACATTTATCCCGCAGATCGATTTAATTACTCGGAGACCTTTCAGCGATGCTGACGAGTTGGATCGTCGCTTCGGCGCCCAACTCATCCGACTTCCACCACGGCCACCCCTATCAACTTTCAGACTTCTGCGCATTTCTCAGCGCAGTACACTCAGACCCAACTGACCCCGACCTCAAGGCAGCGGCAATGATCACCTGCGCGACACACATAGACGACATTCAGTTTCACCGCGTCCCCATGGCCGCGAACTCGCTCCACAGTCACAGGGGTTCATCAATCGACCCATATCACCGCCGCCGGATGAATGACTCGCCCGGGCGGGCGGTTCGGAGAAGAGCGACTAGATATCTTCGAGCGGTGTCCCGTTAGTCTCCAATCGCAGGGCTAAAATCGAAATAATAAGCACACAAAGAAAAGTAATGACCGCTGCTAGAACTCCATATACACCAAAGCGATGAAAGAGAAACACGGTTGCAAACGGAGTGCCAATGGCGACGGCGCGGCCCAGCATTCCGGCAAGACCAGCTCCGCGCAGCCGATACTCTGTGGGAAAAAGTTCGGGTACAAATCCAAACTGCCCTAAAGACACCATGAAATAAAACGATGAGACAAGTGAGAAGCCAACCACAAGAATGACCGGTTCAGCTCTCATGAACGGAAAAGTGACACCCAAGGCGATCAGGACCAGGGCGGACGCGACAATTCCGCGGGTTCGGCCGATTCGGTCCGCGAGCAGGAACGCCAGGAAGGGCCCAAAAATTGCTCCCGCAGTCATCGTCGTGGTGAACCCGAGCGATTTAGTGACCGTCATGCCTTGAGAGACAAAGAATGATGGTATCCAGATGATAAAGCCGTAAACAGTCACATTGATGGTAATCAGGATTGCAGCAGCTACCAGAAACCGTGGCCATATCTTTTTGGAGAACAGTGCCGAAAACGGCGCGTTTTCGACACGCAGATTTTGCACGCGAGCGACGGTCGGCAGCGGGCCTTTTTGGGCCGCGACTTCTTTTTCAATTGCGTCCAGTGTTGCTTCGGCTTCCTCATGACGTCCCACTGACTCGAGCCAGCGCGGCGACTCAGGCATCTTCTTACGCAGCACCCAGATAAAGAGCGCAGCCACGCCAGCGATGCCGAACATATACCGCCACCCAAGGGTGGGAATGATCAGGTAACTTGTCCACGACGCGAGTGGCAGGCCCGCTGCGATTATCATGGAGAGCAGCGCGGCCCATCGGCCACGATGGCTGGGAGGAACGAACTCTCCCAAGGTAGCGGCGGCCACGACCAGCTCGGCGCCGAGTCCCACACCCATGATGAAGCGCAACAGCGACAAAACTTCGATATTCGGGGCGAAGCAGGCCGCGAGCGAGGCCAACCCAAAGATCAGCAAGTTGATCTGATAAGACACACGACGTCCGAACCGGTCACCGACAAACCCCGCAAAACCAGCGCCCAGCATCATGCCAATGAAGGTGGCCGAGATAAAAATGGCGTTCTGGCTCATGGTCGAAAAGCCTTCTTTGGCCATGCCTGCGCTCACGCCACCGGCGAGATAGATATCGAACGCGTCGATCATGGCGCCGCCCGCGATCAGCCAGAGGATTCGCGTATGAAAACGCGAAATCGGCAAGCGGTCCAGACGTGCTCCGGAGTTGACCGTTTCGGAACTGACCGCGGTGAGATCGAGTATCGTGGGACTGCCTATGACTTGGCTCATGCTGTCTCCTTTAAGCTTTGTGATTCGCTCGTCAGCGTTATGCGGTTTTGCGTTTTTGCGCTTACGAGCGTACGTTCGGTGGCCGCGCCGGTAGATGCGCCAAGTCCTTGGGCGCGGCAATCGACGTGTTGTTATCGGGCAAAAATTTCTGGGCGTAGCGACGGCTTGTTTCTTACGCAGGCAACCCGTGTCGGCTAGCCGGCGCTGCGTCCGGCGGGTCGCTCGCCAGCAAGGTCTCCAGGGCGCCAAGGTCGGTCAAATCATCGACAGCCAGGACAAGCTCACTGATGGCACGTGCATGAGCCGGCGAGTAGTGCAGCGTCGCGTTCTCCATGAATTTCGCCTGAACGTCGTCATTGCCCAGCGGGTTATCCACATGACCGCGATTCACGGCTTCGCGTTGTTGCAACAGCGTGCCGTCCGCAAGCGTCACGCGCACCTCGCCCGTGTAATGGCGAGGGAAAGTGGACGTCGCATCTTCGACATAACGCACCTTGTCCATCAACATCTGAATGGCCGGATCGCGATACGCTGCGGGCTCCAGCTCTTTGAGGCTGAGACGGCCGCGCATCAGTCCGCTTGCAACTGCATAGGGCAGGCTGAACTTCGCGTCGTACTCATTCTCCGGACGGCGCTTGCGAACAACTGGTTCGCATACCAGTTGTACTGCGGCGGCGGGGACGAGCACCTCGATATCGCGTATCGACGCGACGTCCAGACCGCGCCGATGAATAGCGATCGCTGCGTCGATCGCGGCGTGTACGAAGTGGCACATCGCATAAGGCTTGACTGCGATATTCGATGTCTCCCAAACCGTGCCGGTCCCGTTCGCCGAGAGCGCCGCCGTCGCCCGCGTGATATCCACAGCGGCACGCGCACTTTCATCGAGGTAGCTTCGATACAGCCCGTAGCGCCCCGTGTACGGCGCCTGGGGCGCTTGCACACCATGAGCCGCGAGCGTGGCCGCGACGATGCCCGATTGCGCGGCCCAGCCGGGATGAATGCGCTTGGTCCAGGCCCCGTCTTCAATGAACTGCAGACTCCCGCTCGCAAACGACAGCGCGGCGCCCTGCGCGTGTACCAGTTGCGCCGCGCTGAGGCCCATGACGCGGCCGGCGGCAAGCGTACAAGCGAACACGCCGATAACGCCGGTGGGATGAAATCCTTGTGCGTGCAAGCCGCCGGCGGCGGCGCTGGCAAGCCGCGCCCCGGCTTCCGCCGCCGCAATATAGGCGGCAAGTACGTCGGCGCCGCTCAAAGCCAGCTGCCCGGACAAAGCAAGTAAAGCCGGCAACACGCTGACGCTCAGGTGTAGGACACCTCCCATGTGCGTGTCGTCGTAGTCCAGTCCATGAAGCAGCACACCGTTCAGCATCGCGGCGTCACGCACCGGCAAGCGCCTTGTATAGCCGACTACACCCGCCTTGCCCGGTGCATCAGCGGCCAACGCATAGGTAGCGTCCGAGAAATGCTGTGCAAATGCGTCGCGCCGTGCCGCAAGCCCGCAACCGATGGCATCGAGCATCAGATGCTTGGCGCGTAACCGGACAGCGGGAGGCACGTCATCGAGCCGCAAATGTTTAACGAAACCAGCCAGTGTGGTCGCGATCGTATCGGGCGTGTCGAGTGTCGGCGTGTCCATGGCTATCGCCCGCCGAAGAGAGCACGTGAGAAAGCGACGCTTCCTGCCCATGCCACGACTGCGGTGTCGTTAGAAGCTTCCATTTGATGGCTCATTTGTCTCAGGTCCGTATTTGTCCGTATAAATCAAATACTAATGAGGCGAATTTGTCCTGTCAATTAGAATTCTGCGGGGGTTTTCCCGTGGTTGACCCGATCATATGGCGCGAGCCGAAGCGCCCGCGCCCTGCAGCGCTGAGGCGCAGGCTTTTAGGCGGCAATGAGGCCGGCCGTTTTGCGGCCGAAGTCAAAAACGGTTGCTGGAATTCCGGGGAGTTATTTGCGTATTTCCATGTGGTAACTGAAGCGGTCAGCGGCATGGATGTTGTCCGCGACCTCCAGCAACTCGCCTTTGGTGCTGTAGTACCGGCGCACGATGCGCAAACCTGCGGCGCCCGCCGTAGCCCCAAGGTTTGCGGCATCTTCTGCGCTTAGCAGGATCCCGTGCAGATCCTGCTCGACACGCTCTATCGTGACGCCGTAGTCGCTTTCAATAAGCAGGTGCACCGCTCCGCGATGTTCGCGCAGCTGCGTTTCTATGCCCCGGAGCACCGGGTTCAGATAGAGTCGCGTCAGACAAATCGGCCGCACGGTCCCAGCGGCTTGCTCCGCCAGGGTTCCGGCGACGCGGATGCCCATGCAATACACCCATTCATCGCCGGCTTCAACGCCGAACTCCTCAGCTTGAGCCCGGCTCAGCGCCAGTTGGCCTATATAGGCGAAGCGCAAATGCGTGTCCTGGGCGTACTGCAGCAGATCCTGCACCGAAGCCGCGTTGTGCCTGTAACGCGGGGCCTCGGACGTCGCGGTGACAACTGTGCCAATCCGTTGCTTGCGGGTCACGAGCCCGGCGTCGGCAAGGATGCGCACCGCTCCGCGCGCAGTGAACCGGCTGACTTTGAACTGTTCGCAGATCTGCTGTTCGGTGGGCAGCCGCGCGCCGACCGGATAAGTCCCTGCCGCGATGGCTTGCTTGAGTGTCTGCGCAAGCTGGACGTAGCGGGGCGTCTGACTGCCGGGCGCTGGCGGTTGGTCTGGCGAAGTCCCATCGGACGGCGATGTGGTGGCGGCAAGGCTTAAGCGCATAGATCGATCACTTTTTGGCGAATATTCGGCGATTTTCGTTGGGAGCGTATGAAAGCATTTTACATCGAGATTTGTTGACTTTTTTTCTAAATCGAAAAATAATGTCCGGACATTGAACGTAATTGTCCGGATCAAAAGGAGGCAGAACTCATGGTGCAAAATGTCAAACAAGTGGGAGAGCATCGCTTTCGCGAGAGCTTTGGTCGCTACTACGAAGAGTTCAACGTTGGGGATATCTACGAGCATCGACCGGGGCGAACGGTGACAGAGACCGAGAACACCTGGTTCACCCTCCTAACAATGAACACGCACCCGCTGCACTTCGACGCCGAATATGCGAAAGCGAGCGAATTCGGCCGATGCGTGGTCGCGAGCCCATTCACTGTTGCACTGATGGTCGGCATGAGCGTCACCGACACGAGCCAGAAGGCCATTGCCAATCTGGGCTGGACGGACATCAAGCTCACCTTTCCGCTGTTCGCCGGCGACACCCTTTACTCCGAGTCTGAGGTGCTGGACAAGCGAGAGTCGAACTCGCGCCCGGGCGCCGGCATCGTTTCGGTGAAAACGACCGGTCTGAACCAGGACGGCAAAGTCGTCGGCACCTTCACTCGAACCATGCTCATCGCCAAGCGCGGCCACAGCGTGGAAGACAAGATCAACTATTGAGCACAGGGGACATCCATGGCTTTCGAGAATGACGATCAGAAGGAATTCATCGACGCGGTCGATACCTGGGTCGAAAAGGAATTACGGCCGGTCGCGCGCAAGTACGACCTCGCCGACGAATATCCGCAGGACATCGTGGATCAGATGAAAGAGATGGGGCTATTCGGCGCGACGATAGGCGAGCAGTACGGTGGCCTCGGCCTGTCGGCCTGGACCTATGCGCAGATCGTCATCAAGGTGGCTTCGGTATGGATGGCGCCATCGGGTATTTTCAACTCGCATCTCATCGTGGCCTCGGCCATCGAGCGCAGTGGCACGCAGGCGCAGAAAGACAAATATCTTCCCATCATGGCTACCGGGGAATTCCGCGGCAGCCTCGGTCTCACCGAACCCAACGCGGGCTCAGACCTGCAGGCAATCCGCACGACGGCGACACGCGAAGGCGACCACTACGTCGTGAACGGCAACAAGACTTGGATCACGAACAGCATGCACGGCAATTTCACGCTGTTGCTCGTCAAGACGGATCCGCATGCCGAGCCGCGGCATAAGGGCATGAGCATGCTGATCGCCGAACGCGGTCCGGGTTACAACGTCGTCGGCAAACTGAAGAAGATGGGTTATCGCGCCATCGACACCTGTGAGCTGAACTTCACCGACTATCGCGTGCCCGTTGAAAACCTGCTCGGCGGAGCGGAGGGCAAAGGCTTCGTCCACACCGCCGGGGGACTCGAGCTGGGCCGCATCAACGTGGCTGCGCGCGGCGCCGGCATCGCGCAAGGTGCGTTGCTGCATTCGTTGCGCTACGCGCAGGAGCGCAGCGCGTTCGGCAAGCCGATCTGCCAGCACCAGGCAATCCAGCTAAAACTGGCCGACATGGTCACGCAGGTGGAAGGGGCCAAGCATCTGATCGAGGCGGCTGCACGCAAGTTCGACCGCGGGGAAAGGTGCGATCTCGAGGCGGCGATGGCGAAACTCGCGGGTTCCGAAGCCGGCGTATTTTGCGCGCAGGAAGCGATGCGGATCTTTGGCGGCTACAGCTATTCGGTCGAGTATGAAATCGAGCGGTATTACCGCGACTGCATGTTGATGGTGATCGGCGAAGGGAGCAACGAAATCCTGCGCCAGGTGATCGCCAAGCAACTGGTCGAGCGCCACCGCATCTGAGTGCGGCTCGCGTGCCCGGCACGCCGCTCGCTTCGCCTAAACATTCCAAGGAAGCCATCTCATGAGCCGTCCTCTCGAAGGCATCACCGTGCTGGATCTTACTCATATGCTCTCGGGCCCTTACGGCACGATGACATTGACCGATCTCGGCGCCCGCACCATCAAGGTCGAACCGCCCGGCCGCGGCGAGGGTACGCGTGAGCTCCTCGCGAGCCATCCTGATTACTCGCGCGATGGCATGGGTGCGTACTTCATGACGCTCAACCGCAGCAAGGAGAGCGTTTGCATCGACCTGAAAAGCGACGCCGGCCGCGAGGTATTTTACGATCTGGTGCGCAAGGCGGATGTCGTGTTCGATAATTTCGGCGCCGGTGTTCCCAAGCGTTTGTGCATCGATCACGAGACCCTGAGCGAGATCAATCCGCGCATCATCACCTGCTCGGTAACGGGCTTCGGCGAGACCGGGCCGGGCACTCAGCGGCCGGCCTTCGATCAGGTCGTGCAAGGCATGGGCGGCGGGATGAGCATTACCGGCATGCCCGGGCACGATCCGGTGCGCGGCGGCATTCCTATCGGTGATCTCGGCGGAGGCATCTTCGGTGCGATGGGTGTGATCGCCGCACTGCTGGCACGCGAGCGCAGCGGGCTCGGGCAGCATGTGGATGTCTCCATGCTCGACGTCCAGATCTCGCTGCTCACCTACATGGCAACCATGCATCTGATGTCCGGCCACATACCGGAGCGGATCGGCAATTCGCACTTCGTACACGTGCCGTACAACACGTTTCCGACGAAAGACGGATACATCATCATTGCCTGCATAGGCGACGCGTTCTTTGAGCGCTTTCTCGCGGTGGTGGAACGTCCGGAGTTGCGCAAGCCCGAATACCTCAAGCAGCCCGCGCGGTACGCCGACAAAGCGCTGATTGAGAAGGTGATCAATGAAGAGCTGATCCAGCAGACCTCGGCCTACTGGTTGGCGAAACTGCATGCTGCACGGGTTCCGTGTGGACCCGTCAACAACTTCGGTGAAGCGCTTGCGGACCCTCAGGTACTCGCGCGCCACATGGTTGTGGACGTTCCGCTGCCGGACGGCGGCAGCGTCCGTATGCCCGGCGTACCGATGAAATTCTCAGGCGCGGGCGAGCCAACCTTCAATGCACCGCCGACGCTCGGCGAGGACACGCAGTCTGTACTGGGCGACTTGCTCGGCTACAACGCTGCGCGCATCGATGGGCTGAGACTGACTCGCGCGATCCAATAACTCGGCACGGCGCTGCTTTCCAGACAATCTGTAATCGGGAGACACTCATGATTCTGCGCAGTTACCTGTTCGTGCCGGGCGACCGCCCCGAGCGTTTTTCGAAGGCGCTTGCGAGCGCTGCCCATCAGGTGGTGATCGATCTTGAAGACGCAGTCGTGCCCGATGCGAAGGACCGCGCGCGCGAACAGCTCTCGGATTGGCTGCGAGCCGAACTGCCCGACTCCGAACGCTCGCGTGTCGCGATCCGGGTCAACGCATTCGGGACCCCTTGGCATGAGGCCGATGTGGCGATGTTCGGCGTTTCGGCGATTCGTAACATCATGGTTCCGAAAGCTGAAAAAGCCGGACAGCTTGCCGACATTGCGGCCCGTTGCGGCGACGGTGTCGTGCTGACCGCCCTGGTGGAGACTGTCACCGGCGTGGTGAGGATGCAGGAAATTGCCGGCGAACGAGCCGTTTCGCGACTGGCGTTTGGTTCGTTCGACTACTGCGTCGATGCGGGTATCGAAGGGTTTGAGAGAGAGCTGGACTATGTCCGCTCGCGTTTCGTCATCGAGTCGCGCTACGCGGGATTACCGCCGCCAGTCGACGGCGTGACCCTCGATGTCCACGACGCCGAGTTGATAGCCGAGGACGTTGCATGTGGCCGGCGCTTCGGCTTCGGCGCCAAACTGTGCATTCATCCAAAACAAGTGGACGTGGTGAATCGGGGATTTATGCCAACCGACGACGAGCGCGCGTGGGCGGCTCGTGTGCTGGCCGCACTCGCAGACAATCCGCGGGGGGCTTTCGCCATCGACGGAAAACTTGTGGATAAGCCGATCATCGATAGAGCCAGACTGATCGCAGGTAGTTGACGAGATACAACGATGTGCGAGACGCAGAGAACCCCTTGGATAAAGATTCGATCGCTCGTCGGAACTCGTTCTGGCGGCTCCCGGCGACATCGATCGGGAATGTCTGAACACATGGCACGTGGCGGGCGTGAGGGAGCTGCTGTCGGAAACGTCGCCGACGGTCTGATCACGTCCCGTCGAGCGTCGATAAAGTGCAAAGGCTCGCATAACGATAGGTCGATCGGTGCGCCTCATTAAGAAGACTCGGGCTGGCTCCCGAGCGCCAAGCGAAGGGATCGAACGAATCGCTTCAAACTATGTTGGACGAGATGACTTGGCACCGCGTCAGCATGGTTAATGGATGCGTTCGCGTTCTTGTAGACATCGCTGGCAGCCGTTACGGACTTCAACATCAAGAGGCTACTCGTGTCCTTCTTTCACGAGTGGCAGAAGCAAAGGGTGATCAAAACATCCTAGAATGACCGTTCGCATGTCAATTTGCCGGCTTCAGGAGGAACAAATGAGTGCAGGCCAGAGGTTGGCTGGAACACCAGAGCCCATGCATTACTGGGCGGGCGCCGAATCAGTGCGCCTTGCGGGAGACTCGTGGGGTAACTCAAACGGCCCGCTTGTGATACTGCAACATGGCGGCGGCCAAACACGCCATGCGTGGAAGCGCACCGGTGAATTGTTGGGCGCCGCCGGCTACCATGCTGTTGCCTTCGATGCTCGCGGACATGGTGACACTGACTGGGCACCCAATGGCAACTACGGGCAGGACATCATGGTGCGGGATCTGCAATGCATTGTCGCGGCGCTCGGCGACCCTCGACCTGTGCTAGTTGGCGCTTCAATGGGCGGAGGCACAAGCCTGGTTGCCGCCGGCGAGTACCATGTCGACGCTACGGCTCTGGTGCTGGTCGACATTGCTCCGCGCATCGAGCCAAACGGTATCGACAAAATCCAGGCCTTCATGACGTTGAAGCCGGAGGGATTTGACTCGCTGGAAGAAGTGGCCGACGCCATCGCGAGCTACCAGCCCCACCGCGAACGGCCGAACAATCTGCGGGGCTTAGCCAAAAATGTGCGCCTTGGTGCCGACGGCAAATACCATTGGCATTGGGATCCGCGCTATCGCAGCGGCCGGCGCGATCTGGCCCGCCGCCAGTCGCGACTGGAAGCGTGTGCGAAGGCGCTCACCATCCCGACCCTGCTGGTTCGCGGCGGGATGTCGGACGTTCTGAGCGAAGAGGGCGTGCGGGAATTCATGCAGCTTGTCCCCGACAGCGAGTATGTCAACGTCAGTTCGGCCGGACACATGGTGGCGGGAGATCGCAACGATACATTCGGCAAAGCGGCAGTTGAATTTTTGAAGCGCATGGTGCCGGTCAATGGCGCGCAGCCGGTTGACGGGCAACGCCAGAATTCGCCCAATAGCATCGACACCAATGACCTGAACGACGTGCCATAGCGCGGCTGGAGCAGAAGCACCGCCCGTACGGAAAATGCTGCGCCGAACTATTGATTGACCCGCAAGCGGGCGTCAATTGGACGTTGAGACAACGCCTGTAAATTGGTCCGCGAGATCGGATCGAGCGAACAAGAATTGAGCGCATTGCATACGCCAATTACTAAGCACGCCAATATCGCCCCGTCGGCGTAGGCAGCCCGCAGCGCAGGGCGGGGGTGCCAGCGCTGCCAGTGCGCCTCGCGCACGCATTGGAAATGCAATCAACGTACCCAGTTTGGCACGGAATGGAGGGGGTGATTGCAGTCTGGAAAAGACAAAAAAATTTTGAGCTGGATCTCTTGAAAATTTCCATCGATCTCCTATTTGCGATGTCGTAAGCAGTCGCGGTATTCGCGCTGCGTGTTTCGATTGGTTTGTCAGAGGCCTGGGCAGACGAACTGGAGCGCGTATGCCGGTTCGTCTCCTGCCGCATTTTGGGAGATAGTAGCCATGAGTGACCTTCTTTTCAATAACAGCCTGTTCGATGAGCTCGACCGTTTTCAGCGCCAGATGTCGTCGTTGTTCACCGGCCTGCCATCAAGCATCCGCGCGTCGCGGCTGAGCAGTTTTCCGCAAATCAACCTTGGAAGCACGGACGACTCCGTAGAGATTGTCGCGTTTGCGCCAGGGATCGATCCGGCCAAACTGGAACTGGACGTCGACAAGGGGTTGCTCACCGTCAGCGGCGAGCGTACACGCGTCGAACCCCAGTCGGAAGGACGCTCTTACACGCAAGAACGCTTTGTTGGCGCCTTTCGTCGCGCAATCGAGTTACCGCGCGATGCCGACCCGGACAACGTGAAGGCGCGCTACGCGAACGGTTGCCTGACGATCAGTATTGGCAAGCGCGAGACGTCGCGCCCGCGCACTATCGCCATTCAATGACCAACCTGTCGCCACATTCGAGGAGAGCATCATGAATACCCAGACCCAGCTTGCCGAACGTAATACCGGCACCGTCGCGCGCAACGATGACACCCAGGCGCAAAAGGGTCCCGCGATCGTTCCTGCCGTCGATATTTAGGAGGACGCGCATGGCATCACATTATGGGCCGATCTGCCGGGCGTATCGCGGGACCGGTTAAACGTCCACGTACAGGACGGCAATCTCTTCATTGAAGGGCAGGCGTCGATCGACACACCTGAAGGCCTGCGCCTACATCACGCTAAGATTCCCGAGTCACGTTTTGCCCGAGCATTTTCGTTAAGCGCGGACTTCGACATATCGAAGATCGATGCGAACCTCAGCGAAGGGGTGTAGCGCCTCCGCTGCGCTCTGGTTGTCGTCAACCACAGTGCGAGGCGGCTTGCCGTCTTCGTAATTGACGCGATACCGCGGATAATGTCCCTTAGAAGTTCCGCTGCGATCAACTTGCTCATTAGCCTGAGTGATCGCTTTCCCACATCTCGCCGTCATCAGAAGGGCAACAAGATTCGCGTTGATGATCGTGGCCGGCGGCAAGCCTTCAAAAGTTGGGAAGACCAGATCGACACCAGTGTCCTGCTTGTCCGTCGGGCCTTTTTACCAGATTGTCGAGGAACCACGAATCATCGCCTTATTGAGTGGCTTCGCTATGGCGTTTCCGATATACAAAGGCTATTAAGGCTTTCTCTTTGCGCGGCCGTATAGACAGCGAGCAAAGCGCGCGGGATGGCCGCGTGGGCTTCGCGTTTGTTGATAGCAGCGACGACCGCTAGTTTGCCACCCGCACTTTCTCCAGCAAGCGGCAGCGGAATCCGGAGCAAAAGACACGTTCGCGAGCGGGCAGCGAGTACACGATTGCGACACTGGAAGAATAGGGTGTTCCTTCATGCTAGGATTCCGGCTATAGGGAGACGCTCATGCCGCGAAAAATAGAAGTTGATGGGTACGAGATACTTATCACCGCGTCTGCGGTGCTAAGTCCGTTGCCGTCCAGTACGGCCATAGAGGGTTACCGAGTCAGTGCAGTGATCAGTCGAAAGGACGGCGGCGGCGTCATTGGCCATTTCCTCTGCGACGTTATTGCTCAGGCAGACGTGCATTTGACGCTCGACGCGGCGCTCGATTATGGCGAGCGGGAGGCCCGCGCGAGAATCGCAAGCGGTTTTACCGGCTAGCTTTACCGATAACCTATCTTTGTCGATATCTTGCGTCACCACGGCCTCACGAATAAACCTCCTCGACGGCGGATAAGACTTCCAATAAATCAATTACATTTGAGGTCTCTTCGGGACGACAAACCACCTAATCTTTTGCGAATCCGCCAGTGCCCAGGGCATGTATCACGCATGCCAGTATGGGATCAACATAAGTTCAGGTAAGGACGTAGATGGACATTGGTGGCGCACCGAAAGTCATGAGGAATCCTATATGATGAATTCTTGGATTGTTTAGGTTGGGCGTCATCCCGTCTAAGTCCGCAAAGAAGATGTCGCGGTTGTCATTCATAGCAACGAGTGGCCGACTTTGATCGCCAGCAATGGCTTGGGTATGGTGAGCGATCCTTCCGTCCGAGAGTTGCCACCATCCTTGTGGTTGCAACTACGCGCAAAAACGGGCAGCTGCATGGCGATAGGATCGACTGCATGCGCAACCGCTCGTCATGTATCCGGGGTTAAGGATGTTGAAGGCAAGCAACTTCAGAAACTGGATGTTGGCCTGTTCACCTTGGCAACAACTACCGGTAGTGATGCCAGCAATCGATTTACCAGTGCGGCGTTCATGCATACGCCGCTGCGGGCGTTGTATGTACGTGGTGTGTCCCGTAACAGGTTCGACGAGTTAAAGCGGGGTCCGATAGTCACCAAACGCGGTCGACTATCGAGCTGCTCATGGATGTTCGCACGGCACTTGGCCCTGACCTGGTTCGAGGCCTCCTAGCCTAAGCGTTTCTCCTACATGTGTTAAATAATCACCATATAAGTGATTGAAAAGGGGCGACAAAACCATGACGCGGCACGCCTGATGCGTCCTAGTCTTGATCCCGGAGACCCAATGCCTTCAAACATCCACAGCATAGCTTTTGATCCATGGATTCGGCGCAGCTTCCACCTTGGTGGCATACAGCTTCGGGTTCTGGTGGTCGACGACAATCACAATGCGGCGGAAGCATTGGCGGCTTACCTGTCGTTCGAAAGCATGGAATGCCAGATGGCTTTCGGCGGCCTGGAGGCTATCAAGATCGGAACAGATTGGGCACCTCACGTCATCCTCATGGATATCTCGATGCCCGGGTGCAACGGATACGAAGCCACTTTTGCTTTGCGGCAGGATCGTCGCACCAGCGAAACCATCATTCTTGCCTTTACGGCGTTGAATGATGACACCGAGCTGCGCGAGCACCTCGCTGACCACTCGTTTGATGGCTATTGTCAGAAAGGGCAACCACCGAGCAAGTTGGTGACCCTACTCATGAGTTTCGCGCAATGAGTTCGTCCGTGCTTTTTTGCTCGACCGGCGAGCAGCGGGCTGTGAAGACAAGTTCGTAAGGAATGCCGGTGAATGCGTGACGCAATGTATGGGATCAGTGACGGCGGGCACGAGTACCGAGTGCGAATGACACGCCGCGTTCAATTGACCGGGGATAATCCAGTGCCGCTTAGCCTGCTCCACCTTCATGGCGGTTCAATATTTCGTCCCCACGGTCAGATGGGCTTCTTCACTTTCGATCCGACCCATGGCTTCACGGCGACGCCGCCGTTTAGCCGGCGGGTCGCCTCGCGGCGCCCGAATGAATTAACCTGAGTCCAATGAGCGTTACGCCCTTGATGGATACAGAGTAGTATCAACTGCGCTCGCGTGTTGTCATCACGAGCGTCGCGAACGCAAATCTCCTGCCGGTTACCGGACCCCTTTGCCTAGATAGCGCAACGAATGAGGAGGTACGGCTCATGATGCATAGTTTTCTGGCGAATAACCGTTCTGAATTAATTGAGCGGTGCAAAGCGAAGGTCGCACAGCGGCCATTGCGTGCTGCAACGCCTAAGCAGCTGCAAAATGGTGTGCCGATGTTCCTGGAGCAACTGATCAAAACGCTCCGTGTCGAGCAGACCGCCAAGCCATTGGATAGTCGAGAGATCTCCGGTCCATCCGATGGTGAAACGTCAATGTCGGAAGTTGGAACATCTGCGGCGCAACATGGCCGAGAATTACTTAATCTTGGATATACCGTTGATCAGGTCGTACACGACTACGGTGACCTGTGCCAGTCCATCACGGACCTCGCGTATGAGCGTGATGCGCCCTTTCAGATAGACGAGTTTCGAACCCTCAATCGCTGCTTGGATAACGCCATCGCCGATGCGGTTACAGAGTTTAGCTACCAGCGCGACTCTGCTGCAGATGAGAAACGCACTATCGAGGCGAACCAGCAGGCCGGATTTTTTGCGCACGAACTGCGAAACGCGCTCGGATCCGCAACGCTTGCGTTTGCTGCTGCGAAAGCCGGAAATCTGAGTTTTTCGGGAGCAACGGGCTCGATATTGGAGCGCAGCCTGACCGCGCTGGGCGACCTCATCGATCAGTCCATGGCAGAGGTGCACGCGAGAGCCAAGAAGACCGTCCATTCGCAAATGTTTTCATTGGCAGAATTTATCGAAGAGGTGAAGCGAGCCGCGGAGCTAGTGGCTCACGTCAACGGGTGCAAATTTACGGCGTCCGCTGTTGACGAAGAGCTGGCTGTCAGCGCCGATCGGAACCTCCTCTATGCGGCGGTGGGGAACTTGGTGCAGAACGCTCTAAAGTTTACGCACAGCCACACCGAAGTGACTTTGAACGCCTACGCAGTCGCTGATCGCATCCTGATCGATGTCAAGGATCACTGCGGCGGACTTCCGGCGGGCGACGCCGAAAAAATGTTCCTTCCATTCACGCAGAACAGTGACGACAAAAGCGGGCTGGGGCTTGGTTTGTCGATAGCGCGTCGAAGCGTGGAATCGAATGACGGAACCCTGAGCGTAAGAGACGTGCCAGGGACCGGATGTATCTTCACAATCAATTTGCCACGGTATTCGAAAGAGGCTTCAGTCTGAGTGTTTCGTACACAACTTAAAACCGAATTTCGGCGTTTCGTCCGATCGGCATAAGGCAAACCGCAATAACGCTGACGCTACAATCACCGGGATCGCCACCAGTTACTCTCTCGCATACAAACGAGTCGACCCGAATAACGCGAGGGGCATATTTTTCTGCTCATAGTTTGAACTCGGAGCTAGAAAACGCATAAAAAAGCCGGCCACAGCAGCCATGGCAAAAAGATCCTGGCGTCGAGGGGAGACCGCCAATTCCTGAGAGTCAGTAATATACTTTCGCATTACGCATTCCAAATGACTTATGGGCGGAAGCATGCCGTCAAATAGCTTACTCTTCCGGCTTGGACGCGTCGTCCATCACGACCTCCGGGAGAGCCGTTGCGACCCGCAGTGCGTGAGTATTAAGCAGTCGGTACAGCGTTACGCGAGAGATTCCCAGATCCTTCGCTGCATCGCCTAGGCGTCCCCGATGACGCAGCAATGCCATTTCGATAGCTTGGCGTTCTGCGGCTTCGCGCGCCCGTGCCAGCGACATCGCCGCGCCCGCGACATGCTCCCCGAGTTCGAGATCGACTGCGTGGATCTGACGTCCGTCGGACATGACGATCGCGCGGCGCACGCGGTTGATCAGCTCGCGTACGTTGCCGGGCCAACCATAGACCTGGATTGCAACGATCGCATCGGGTGCAAATCCTCGCACTCGACGACCGGCTTCCATCTTGAAACGCTCGAGTATGTTGTTCGCAAGTAACTCGATATCTTGACCACGCGCGCGCAGTGGAGGTTCGTTGATCTGCAGCACGCACAGGCGGTGGAACAGATCGGTCCGAAAACGACCATCGCTCATGGCCGTCTGCATTTCCACGTGTGTCGCAGAGATAATACGCACATCTACGGGAGTAGAGGCATGCCCGCCGAGCCGTTCAATCGTGCGCTCTTGCAGGAAGCGCAACAAGCTCGCTTGGCTTTCGGACGGCAGGTCTCCGATCTCATCAAGGAAAAGTGTGCCACCGTTTGCAGCCTCCGCCCGTCCGATCTTGCGCTGGTTGGCACCGGTGAACGCGCCGCGTTCATAGCCAAACAATTCCGATTGAAGAAGGTGAGTGGGAATAGCACCGCAGTTGATCGCGATGAACGGCCGATCGCACCGCACTGAACGGGCGTGAATGGCGAGCGCGGTCAATTCTTTGCCGGTTCCCGACTCGCCAGAGATGAACACGGGCGCGTCCGTCATTGCAACCTTGCGGATAGAACTGAACAGCGCAAGCATTGCGTCACATGATCCGACCATGTGACCCTCTGAGTGA
>NZ_JBLKRU010000085.1:0-17926 GCF_047608185.1 Caballeronia eucalypticola | reverse complement strand
GAGTTCCTCGAGCAGATCGCCCTGCAGGGCGATGAGCGTCCGACTGTGGTGGTACTGGACAACGCTTCGATCCATCATGCAATTGATCCTGAAGTGCATGAGCGCTGGCTACGCGAGCATCGCATGCAACTGTTCTATCTGCCGCCATACAGTCCCGAACTCAATCTCATCGAGATCGTCTGGAAGCAGGCCAAATACCATTGGCGTAACTTCGTCACCTGGACGAAGGAAACTATCGACGACGAAGTCCGCAGCCTGCTCGGTGCATACGGCATCAAATTTCAAATCAATTTCGCCTGAACACTTAATCCCTGCGAAAATTCGATCAGACCTTTGTAATCGGACGCCGCTCATGGTTATTTGCAGACACGGCAAAAGCGGCGAACTGTGGGCACCGGGGCCCTGATCCGGCTCAACCATCCGCAGTTCGGTTCGTTGCCGCCGATGGATTTCATCCCCATTTCCGAGCGATCCGGGCAGATCGTCGCCGTCGGCGCCTGGGTGCTGCGCGAAGCATGCAAGCTGATCCGCCGCTGGGCGATCGAGGGCCTGCCGCCCATCAAGCTGGCGATCAACCTGTCGCCGCGGCAATTGATGCAACCGGATCTGGTTGAACGGCTGACGGCGATCGTGCTGGAAGAGCAGGTGCCGTGCGAGCAGATCATGTTCGAGATCACCGAAAGCGTCGCTATGCACGATGCACCCCGCACGATCGACATGATTCGTCGTTTCCAGAAAAACGGCTTCGACATTGCCATCGACGATTTCCGCACCGGTTATGCGAGCCTCGCTTACCTTCAGCGGTTTCGAGTCAAACAGCTCAAGATCGACCGGTTCTTTACCAACGGGCTGGACGAACCGGGTAATGAGAGTAGCGCGATCGTCTTGGCAATCATCGCCCTCGCTCATTCGCTCGACATGGATGTAGTGGCCGAAGGGGTCGAGACCGCGCCGCAGCTGGGCAAGCTGCAAACCATGATGTGTGACGAAGTCCAAGCATTCCTGGTCGGCAAGCCATTGAGCGCCGATGCGTTCGGCCTGCTGATGACGGGCGAACGGGCCATGGCCGTGTGAAGACATTTCAGGGGAGACTGTCCGTCTTCGGCTTGCAGGGCGCGCGCCCTAGCGTTGAGCGGGCAGTGGAATCGTCCAGGTCGTCCCGACGCCCGGCGTTGCCTCGAGCACCAGGGTGCTTTCAACGCTTTTTAAGAGCCGGCGCACCGTTTTTAGTCCAGTGCTTTCCCGTGCAGGGTCGACCACGCCGCACCCGTCATCGGAAACTGTCACTGCACATTTTCCGTCGGGGCCGCAGGTCAGGGCGACCTTGATGTGGCCAGGACCGTTGCCGAACGCATGCTCCACGCAATTGGCGACGAGCTCGTTCACGGCAGTGCCAACCGCGGTGCAATGACCAATGCTGAGCATGACGCCGTGGTGCCGGTTACTTTCGAGCGTAATACCTTGTTCGGATAGCCCGTAGAAGTCGTGAAATGCGTCACACATGGTTCCCAGATAACGGCTGACGTCTACCCGGTCACCATGGTCGCCCAGACCAAGCAGGTGATCATAGATTGAAGCCATGGCGAAGACGCGGCGTTGCACGTCTTCGAAACCGTGGCGCGCAGTTTGATCCCCGGTCTCGCGCGCACCCCGTTGTAACAGCGCGATGATTAGCTGGAAGTTATTGCGGATACGGTGTTGCTGTTCGCGCAGCAGAATGACTTTTGAGTCTAGTTCGCCGGTGAGCCTTGCCCGGATCTGACGGCGCTCGATGCTGTCGGCAATCACGCTGGCGACGGACGCGAGAAATGAGATCTCCGTTGTTCCCACTGCCGTTTCGACGGAGTAGTCGACTTCAAGAACGCCGTAGGCGCCGTCGCGCCCGACCAAAGGTACGTTGACCGAAGAGACCACCGCATATTCATCGAAAATTTGGGGAAGCTGGGTGCCGTACGCCGCACGGACATCGGCGACAGCGACAGGCTTGACGCCTTCGAGTGCATCGCCGGGAGGGTTGCCGGTGGTTGCCTTGCCGACCTCTTGCCCGATCACGTCATCACCCATGCCAAAGTGGGCCAGGCCAATGAGTGCGCGATCTTCAACCCGGAGTTCCAGGATCTTTGCCATGGGCGCGTTGCATCCGAACGCTGCCGCCTTTGCAGCGTGTGCCAGAAACTCGGGAAAACTCGCACTCTCACGTTCGGCGTGAGAAACATCAGCAAAAGCGCGGTGCTGCCGGACGACCTCGGCAAGGGAGGCCACTGCGCCTTCCGGCATGTCCAGCCCGTCTATGGAAGCCGCGAGTGTCGCCTTTCTAGCAAAATTCATCGGGTAACCTCCGAAATTGGCGAGCGACACCGGAATTGTCGCCGTGTTTTCATTTTATATTCGCACCGGTGTGATCCTGGTGTAGTGCCGCGTTCGGGAAGGTCGGAAGATTGCAAAGAGGCGTCTGCGTAATTTCGTCGCTGGAGCGGATTCGGCACGGTTCTTCTTATCACGACGGCTCGTCGTCGGGGCGACTTAATTATTAATCGAAAAAAGTCATGTTGATCATGCAGTGCGCGACAACGGGCCTGACATCGGCTGTGAGTGGAGATCTTAGAAGGTGGCCGCGCCGTGCAAATCAACGGCCGAAAACGTGGGAAAGCGATCTGTCGGGAGGCATCCGTCGTTTGAAGAAGGGCGCAGCGGACTTGGATTCAGATTGATCCGGGTATGAAGTGTCAACGATTCGTCTTTCCAAGCGGGAGCGGCAGACGCACCGCCTGGCGGCGAGCAAAAGTGTTTTTGCTCAGGCGCTCGCGGTTTTGACGAGGAGCAGGCCGATACCCCCAAGACAAGTCGCCAGGATGCAAAACCACCAGAATGACTTCGGAAGAGGGTTCCAGGTCTTCGAGACCATCCACGCGGCGAAGAGAAGGAAGAGCGCTCCGCAAGTCAAAGCCCAGATGCCGGAAAGATGGAATAGGCCATAGACAATAACGAGCGCAATCACAATAAACCCACCGAACCCGTTGAGTCGAAATGATGTGCGTTTGTCCATACCTGTTCTCGAAGATACCGGTCGCTGCCAGAAACTGTACTACGGCACTTTTTATGCAAACTTTAGATAGGTGCTCATCTCTGGCCTGGCATGGTCGGACGCGTCGAGAAATTCATTCGTCTGGTTTATGAGGTACTCCCTGCGCGTACGCGCGTCAGAAGGAATCGTCCCGTCACGCTCCATCCATTGATGGCAAGGAAAACCAGCAGGGTCGTGCCAAAAATGCATTGCCGGCCCGCTTCGCCGATCTGCAATGCAGTCAGCAGGCTGGTAAGCACGGTGAGGAAGAGGGCTGCAATGGCTACGGCAATATAGTCACCACGTCCACCGCCCAGCGATACGCCGCCAATGACCGCTACTACGACGCTCGTCAGCACGTAACCCGTGCCTAGCCCGAGAAACGCCTGTCCGACGTAGCCGACCAGCAGCAGGCCTGTCGTTGCAGCGATCATCGCGCTGAAAAGATACGCCAGCACGCGAACGAGACGCACGCGGGTGCCGCTCAGATACGCGGCCGTGGGGTTCGCCCCTGTTGCCATGAGTTGGCGCCCCCAAGCCGTGCGATCGACAAACCACCAGACCACGGCGGCCGCTATAAACCAGAGGATGGCGATCGCGGGCAGCCCCGCCATGCCGTGCCCGGCCAGTCCGATAAGTGCCGGGCTGGCGGCCGTATTCACGTGCATGATTGAAGACCAGACGATCAGGCCGCCATCGACGAGACTGCCCATCGCAAGCGTCATGACCAGCGGCGGAACCTTGAACAGGGTAATCCCAATGCCATTCAATAATCCGATAACGGCGCCGCACACGGCCGCCGCACTCAGCGCTAGCAACATGCCCGCCGGCACCTCGTTGATCAACGCTGCGCCGACAATGCCGCCCAGCGTTGCCGACGCGCCGACTGACAAGTCCAGTCCCTGGCCGCCGGCCATCATCACGATGGTCTGGGAGATACCGAACAGGCCGAGGAAGGTGGCAATCTTTAACTGATTGCCAAACTGACTGGCGTTTGTGAATCCCGGAACGACAAGCTGACCGCCGACCAGTACGACCACGACCAGCAGCAGGAGTAAAGATCGCCTCGACTGAATGATCGTCTTCATGCTGTCTTCCTCGCTCCGATGAAAGTAAAGCCAAGCGCAACGACAATGACTGCACCCTTGAATAGTTCCTGGTAGTTGCTGGGAATGCCCGCGAAATACACCACATTGCCAATGAGTACCAGTACCAGCGCGCCGCAGATTGCGCCGATCATCGAGCCCCTTCCTCCGGCCAGAGAGATGCCGCCGATCACCACAGCCGCGACTGAATTCAACGTATAAGGCAGGCCGAGACGTGCGTCGCCCGATGATGTTTCAGCCGATATGCACAGCGCCGCTCCGAATACAAACAGCCACGCAAGCACATACGCCAGCAGCTTGATGCGCCTTGTATCGACGCCCGACTTGAAGACCGCATCCGCGCTGCTGCCAGTTGCGATCAGCCTCCGTCCAAAGCGGTGCCGCTGCAGGAGTGCCCAAATGCCGGCTGCAATCAACGGCGGCACGGCGGCAAGAGGAAGGGGGCCCACGCGCATAGCGAACCATTCGCCCAGCACCTCGGGCACCGTGCCGCCAGGTTGCGGCATCAGCAGGAGCGCGCCGCCGAACCAGATGGCACCCGTCGCGAAGGTCGCAATCAACGCGCTCTGTTTAAAATAACCAACGAGCAAGCCGTTGACCACGCCCGCCACGAGCGCCGCACCCAGCGCGGCGCAGCACGTAGCCACTGCTCCCCAGCCTGCGAGCGCGGGCACGCTCGCGAGTACGCAATTGATCATCGATATCCCGGCGCCCATCGATAAATCAAGTTCTCCTGAAAGCACGACGACCGCTTGCGCCATGCAGATCAGGGTCACAGGCGCGGCGTTTTGCAGATTGCTGGATATCGAATCTGCACTAAAGAAGTCAGGTTGAAGATAGGCATTCAAGCCGATCACGACCAGGAGCATGACCAGCGCGGGGAGTGCCGTGGTGACCCGCGTTAGCCCAAAGGACAGGCGCGCCAGACGCTTGTTCGACAGCGGCTGATGCACCGGTTCGGCGAGATGGATTTTCATGCGGCACTCCGCCCAAAGAGTGCGCTGGTCACTTGGGATTCGTTCATGTCTTTTCCTTCAAGCTGCGCGACCACACGGCCTTCGTAGAGCACGATGAGCCTGTCGCACACGGCGAGCAGTTCGGCAGTGTCCGACGCGTAGACGATCACGGCCGTGCCCGCATCGGCGAGCATGCCGACAGCTTCATAAATTTCTTTTCGAGCGATGACGTCCACACCTTTCGTCGGATCGCTTAGAAGCAAGACCTTCACGTTGACCCGCGCATCGAGCCATCGGCCGATGACGACCTTTTGCTGATTGCCCCCGGACAACGTTCGCACGGGCTGGCTCACGTCCGATGTCTTGATCCGAAGACGTGTTACTACGTCGTCTACGAAGCGTTTTATCGATGTCCGTTGCAATCGCCAGGGATGTTTTTCGAAGTTGACGCCGACCTGCGCGAGATTGAATTCGACAGACTGCTCAAGCCATAAGCCTTGCCGATGCCGGTCGTTAGGCACGAGACATACGCCCGCGTCGATCATTTGCCGCGGCGAGCGAGGCGTCAGCGACACCCCGTGAAGTTTGATCTGGCCTTCGTCGAGTTTGCGATATCCGGCGAGCGCATCGAGGAGCTCTTCCTGGCCGTGTCCCTGCAAACCGGCGATGCCGAGGATTTCTCCCGGCCGGACATCGACGTCGACGCCACGAAGCCGCGCGCCCGCTTGTAACCCGCAGGCGCTTAACGCCGGCTCTGCCACCGCGTCTCCAATTACGCCGGACGCGCCTTGCAGGCGTTTCAACGAGGACGCTGGTACTGCGTGCTCATGCGCGTGTTCATGCACATGCGCCGCCGTTGCACCGCCTGCCGTGCCGCCCATCCAGGCAATGACCTGCGCTTCGTCGATCCGTTCTCTGACCGCCATTTCGCCGGCAGGCCGGCCATTACACAACACGACCACGCGGTCACACACTGCTTCGACCTCCGCCATCCGGTGCGAGATGAACACAATCGATGTCCCGCGCGAGGCAAGCGCGCCAATCTTCCGCATGAGGCTTTCCACTTCCGCCGCCGCGAGCGCCGCCGTGGGCTCGTCAAGGATCAGCACACGCGGTTCCAGCGCCAGCGATTTTGCAATCTCGACGAGTTGCTGGTCTGCCGCGGTGAGTCTGCCGGCAGGGGCATCCAGATCCCAATCAGGGCGAAGGCTCTCAAGCAGCTCGCCCACTTTCTTGCGGGCGAGCGCGCGATTCAGGAATTTCCCCGTGCCGCAGATCTCGGCGCCCAGATATACGTTTTCCCACACCGGCAGGTCGGGAGCGAGTCCGGGATGCTGATGTGCGATCGCAATGCCGGCCGCGCGGGCGGCGGCCGGGGAGCCGGGTTCAAGATCGACTCCGCCCACGCGTAACGACCCGGCATCCGGGCGGTTGTCGCCGGCCAGGATGCTCGACAGCGTCGATTTTCCCGAACCGTTCGCACCCAGCAGTCCGAGGACTTCCCCGGCGTGCAGTTCAATGCTGACACCCTCGAGCGCCACTACGCCGCCGTAGCGTTTGGTGATCTGGCCGGCAATCAGGATGGGCATCGTCTGGAGTCGATTCAAGGGTTAAGGGCACTCGCCGTTTCGACGTCTGCCAGGACCTATTGCGTGAACAAATGGTCGAGTTCCGGTTCGCTGAGCCACTGACCCAGGAAGTAGCTGTCGGGCTTGTCTTTCATCGACGCAAGCGTGGCATCCAGCGTTTCCGCCGTGACCGTCTTCGTGATAGGGAAATAATAGGTGTTCTCCGGCAACGGCTTGAGCTTCCGGCCTTGCGCTACTCGGACTGCAATGCCGAGCGCGGTCCGGCTGATGTCGGGCGGATTGACCTGGACGAAAACCTTCATCGGGTTGCCGGCATCGCGCTGCTTTTTCCATTCCTGCAGAAAACCTTTTTGCGCCTCGCCCGTCATGATTCCCACCCGCCGGTTAGCGTTCTCAAAGGCGCGCAGCACCCCCAGCGCCATCGCGTCCTCGGTGAATACCGCGTCAATTTTTGGCTGTGCGGCAATGACCGTCGCCATCACCGACTGCGCCTTGGCTTCGTCCCATTCTCCGTATCCCGACCAGACGACCTTGATGCCGGGGAACTTCGCGAACGTATCCATTGCAGCCTTCTTGCGCGCTTCAGCCGCGGGGTGGCCTGGAATGCCGTCGAGGATAACGACGTTGCCTTGCCCGTGGAGCTGTTGCGCGATCCATTCAGCGTAACGTTGCCCCCACTTGTAGTGATCGACGGTGACGTTGATCGCGTACTTGTTGGACACAGCCTGATCGAATGACACGATCGGAATCTTGTTGCGCTCCGCCTCCGATATCACCCCGTTAAGCGCAGTCGCCGAGTTTGCGTCGACCATGATTGCGCCGACCTTCTGGCGGATCATGTTGCGCATGTCCTGGATCTGCTGACCGGTGTTCGCGCCGGACTGCTGCACCACGAGGTCATTCGCGAGTCCCTTGGACTTGTAGGTCTTGAATTGCTCCTTGGCGCCGTCGATCATCTGATTCCGCCATTCCGTGCCGAAGTACCCGTTTGACAAGCCTATGTTCGGCGCGGCCGCCAGAGCCGATGCGCACACGAGGCTCGCCGACAGCGCCGCGAGGAGGGTACTCAATTTCATAGCGTCTCCTGAATATTTTATGTACTTTATGGTCGTGACAGCGATGCCCGGCTTTCAATGCGCCGCGTGTGTTTCATGGGCTTGTTCGTTCAACGCCTTTTCGAGGCCCGGATCAACTTGCAGCGGCGTGCTCACGCGCATTTCGCCATGGGGTGGCAGGACATCGTGTGACGTCTTGAAGATTTCGCCATCCTTCATGACCAGTGTGATTTTCTTCGGGTCCTGCAGGAGCGAGAGGTCCTTGAGCGGATCGCCATCGATGAGCAGAATGTCAGCCAGATAACCTTCGCGAACTTGACCGAGTTCGTGTGGCCGCATCATCAATTCACCGCCAAGCTTCGTGGCCGTAAGCAGGACTTCCATGGGCGTCATGCCGATGTACTTGACGAAATGCTCGAGGTCACGTGCATTGGTGCCGTGCGGCATCCATGCAAAGCCGTAGTCGCCTCCGGGAAGAATACGAATGCCGCGTTTGTGCATTTTCTGAAGTGTGTCCGCTGCTACTTCCAACTCGCGTGCATAGCCCATCTTGGTCGCGGCCGCCTGGCTGATTCCCCAGGGTTCTGCGTGATACAGCGTGCTGATCAACCATCCAATGCCGGGCGCCACAAAATGTTTGTCCTTGTTCGCCTCCAGCATGTCGAGGGCCTCTTCGTCCGCGAAGCTCGCATGAAACACGAGTTCCAGGCCGTGACGCACGCACTGCTTGACCGACTCGCTGGAGCGCGCATGCGCCGCGACGCGCTTGCCGGCGCGCTTCGCCTCGGAGGCGAGCATTGCAATCTCTTCTTCGGAGAAGGGGGAAGACTCCGCCGACAGTCCCGCAATGTATTCGCCGGACAAATTGATCTTGAGATGATCGACACCGTACTTGATGAACATGCGCGTCATCGCACGCATTTCCTCAGGACCGCTGACGACCGCGCCGAAGTTCAACTCCGTAAAGGGCATGTGCGGCAAGGTGTTGTCCGCGAGACCCCCAAGGATCGTGATCTCCTGACTTCCCGCCAGATAGCGGGGACCGGGGAATTCGCCCGCATCCACGGCATTGCGCAGCACGACGTCGAGCCGCGGTTTGGCCGCTGCCGCGCCAAGGGCCGACGTCCATCCCATCTCAAGGTAACGCCGCGCGACCCGCACGCACCACAGCATGTGTTCCTCGGGCGGCATGAACTGGATTGCTGTCAGCGAGGGCTGGTCGTTCCAGGAGAAGTGCGTATGCGCCTCGGTCATCCCGGGCATCAGGAAGGCACCTTTTCCGTCGATGCGGCTTGCGTCCAGCGCGTCGATCCGCACATCGGTGGACGCCCCCTCGGCGGCCACGCGCTTGATTCGCTGCCCTTCTACCAGGACCTCGCCCTTGAAAGGCTGGGCGCCACTGCCATCGAAGATCAGTACGTTCGTGAATAAAGTTGAGGCCATTGTCTCCTCCTGAAAGGCGGATCGCGTGCTCGTTGCGTGCGGTTACGCGCGCTGATGTCGTGGTCATGCCCCGGTTGTTGTTGGTCTATTCGGGCGTTGATAGCGCTGGTTTAAGACCGCAGCCTCAGCCCGCTGCGGCGTAAAACGATTTCAGTGCCGCGATCGATTCTTGCGGCTTCTCGAAGGTCGTCCAATGACCGCAGCCACTGATAACCACCACGTGGCTGCCCGCGATACGTTCGCCGATGGCTTTGACCGCATCCGGTTTGCCTACGCCATCCTGATCGCCCGTAACCAGCAGCGTAGGCGCCTTGATCTGTTCCACTTCCGCCGCCTGCGCGCCCGCCAGTGCCTCGCAACTTTGCGCGTAACCTTCAGGGGTTTGCCGCATGACGCTCTCGCGAACTAGAGCTAACGTGACAGGACGTTGCGCTTTGGTTTCGTCGCTGGTCGCGCCCTTGACAATGGCGTCAGCAATTTCCTGCACCCCCGCTATGCCTTTCTCACGCGCCAAGGCGGCCCGTTGACGCATGCCATCACGTCCTGCATCGGGAGGGGCAATCAACGGACCAAACAGCGCAAGGCTTTTCACCAGTTGCGGATGTTTGATTGCAAGGTGTTGCGCGACGATCGTCCCCATGGAGTGTGCAACCACATCTGCCTGTTCCAGTTTCAATTCGCGCATGACCGAAGCGATGACGTCGACATAAGCATCGATGGAAAGCGGTTCCGTGGAGAAAAGCGGCGACCGCGCACTGCCGGGTAAGTCCAGGCGAACCACTTTTCTGCCCTCGAACGCCGACATCACCGGCGTCCAGTTGTTGGACGATCCGCCGAGCCCGTGGATACAGACGACCGGCGCACCGTCGCCATCCGTTTCAATATAAAGACCCTGAACCTGGGTTGTAGCCATTTACGACACCTCGTTTTCAAGGACGCCGACTTGCGGAATTTCCATCCGCACGACGTCGCCGCTTTGCAGGAATATGGGAGGAGTGAAGCCCAAGCCGACGCCTGCCGGCGTGCCGGTAGCGATTACATCGCCAGGCTGGAGTTCGATGCCCGCCGAGAGCGTTTCGATGAGTGTGGGGATATCGAAGATAAGCAGCTTCGAATTGGAGTCCTGACGAAGTTCGCCATTGACCCAGCATCGGATGCTGATGTTGTCGACGTCCAGTTCGTCGGCTGTGACAAGATACGGACCCATCGGGCAGAACCCATCGAGTGATTTGCCAAGAAACCATTGCCGGTGTAATTTTTGCAGGTCGCGCGCTGTCACGTCGTTGATGATCGTGTAGCCGAAGACATGGCTCATGGCGTCGGCCTTCTTGATGCCGCGTCCCGCTTTTCCGATTACGACGCCGATTTCGGCTTCGTAATCGAGTTGCTGCGTTACGTCGGCGTGTCGAGGAATCTTGACGCCGGGTCCGATGATGGTCGTCGCGGGCTTGGTAAACACGACTGGCGCTTCCGGGATGTGCTCGCCCGCCTGAGCGCTTTTGTCGAACCCCGACCTGCTGAACTCTTCTGCGTGATCGTGATAATTTTTGCCGACGCAAAACACATTCCGGCGGGGTGCGTCGATGGGCGCGAGCAGCGTTGCGGAGGAAAGAGGTTGGCCGTTTTCGCCTTGGTGCAACGCGTTCCGGAGCGAATCAAATTGTAGTACCAATTGGACCATGTCGCCGGAGAAGCCGCCAGTCAACTCGTCCACTGTCCAGTACTGGTCGCGCTCCGCGTCAACCAAAGCGATGATTTTCTTGCCTTCCACCAGCAGATTTGCAAATTTCATGTTGACCCTTTACTCTAAGTCCAGTTGGTTCGCGTTGATGCAACTGTAGAACCAAAAGTGACCAATGCAAACAGGGGTTAACCAAGATAAGTACCAATTGGTTAATCTATTACTCTCGTTTGGAAGGCTGTTATGGGCGACGCGGAATCGATTAAATCCCCGGTCAGGGCGGAAGGCGCCCGAGCACTCGCGAAGTATCTGGAGGAGGCAATTCGCAGCGGCCGCCTGAGCGTGGGCGTAAAACTTCCTGCCGAAAGAGACTTGAGCGAGGAGTTCGGTGCGTCGCGCGGCGCAGTCCGGCGCGTGCTTGCCGACTTGAAGGGACGAGGACTAATCACTCAGTCGGTCGGCAGCGGCACGTTCGTTCTTCCTGGCGGTGCGCAGCTTCAGCCAGCCGGGACAGTAGAGAAGCGAGACACCGTGCAGACAAGTCCGGCAGAGTTGATGGAAGCGCGGCTGCTGATCGAACCGCTGATGCCCGGGTTGATCGTGCGCTACGCCACGGCCGCTGATTTCGCGAAGATGGTGGAGTGCCTGGAACGCTCGGAAGCCGCCGTGAGCGTCGAGGAATTCGAGCATTGGGACGGGGAGTTGCACAAGACGTTTGCGTTAGCGACGCACAACACCTTCTTCTTGCGCGTTCTGGAGTTGACCAACGAGGTCCGGGAGCAGGGCGAATGGGGACGTCTCAAGCGGACATCGCTGACGCAGGCCCGTCGCACGGAGTACGAAGCTCAGCATCGTGCCATCGTGGGCGCGCTGCGCGATCGGGATGCCGAACTCGCATGCGAGCTGCTATCCGGACACTTGCGTCAAATCAGGCATAACCTGTTTGGCGCTTAAATACCGGAACGCAAAACGCGAGGCCCGCGTTGGCGCATGCGGAAATGACCACCTTTTGCAAATCGTCCAAGCCGTGAGTCCAATGCGGCCCGTTCAGACTGAATCCTACAGTGAACGCGCTTCAGAATCGGTTCCGAAAAATTGACTATTGCGAGCGAGAATATTAGTTAACGCATCGCATTTGGTCGCCAGGGTGGCTTCGGTAGTTTTCTCATTACAGGATAGATGCACTGCATAAATTTGACATAAATCTAGTGATCGCATTTTAATCAGTTATGCGAATTAATGGTTGCTGCACCGAACGAAAGGCAAATCTCGACGGCAGCGTCTAAGTCTATAAGTCACATAACACAGCGGTGTACGAAATCACGAAAAGGGCGGCAGTGCCGAGCTGTGAATAGATGGATTGTAGACGTCGGAGATCAACACTAGCGCGCAACGCTGAGTGTCAAAAGAACCGCTGATATCTGCACCTTGGCCAGTTTTTACCTACTAAATTAGACCGACCACATGTCGTCTTCGGTCAGTAGGCGCCGAAAATCCGGTCGAGTGCAGCCAAGATGGCATCGCGGCGATCCGCCAGGGAGCCGATGCGTCTGCCGAGCGCGTTCAGGGGAACAGCACTCATGGCGGGCGTGTCGAGAAAGTGTTTCTCGCCGTTGATCTCGAAGACCGCCAGCAAATCGGACGGTTTGCCTGAGAATCCGAGATCCGGGGTGGGTCGCAAAGGGATCACGATGCGCGTTGGCAAGATTCCGACATGCGTGCTCTGCACGTCGAGCAGGTACGGCGCGAGGCGCCGCGTCTCGTCGTCGGGATTACCGTAGAGATCAAAACGCGCCATTAAAACGTCCTGTACTTCGAAAGCGGCAGCCCGTCGCGTTCAACCATCGCTGTGTATGCTGCGACCAACTCGGCATTGTCGTCGGCCCAACGACGAGCCTCAGTCTCCTGAATTTCTTCGCGCACGCCACGCTCACTCGCGCGCGAAAGGTTGATCCCGAGCTCCTTGGCCCGATCCAGGATTTCAGGCGGCAGCGTGACATTCGTGGACTTGCGCGCCCGGATTTCGAGTGCCTTACCCATGCGCATCTCCCTGTTTGAAAACATGTGTATTATAGTCCACATAAACGATGAGCGTTCGTAGAAACTCATCCTCAAAGCGTCCGGTACATCCTAATTTTACATAACTAACATTGTCCCTTTTTAATTGTAGAAGCAAAGTTGTAGTGTAGTACTTGGGCAAAGTACAGATGTCGCACCCATTGGATCTGTATGCTCTCGAAGCCCGCGATTGCCCGAGGTTGTCGATGCCCGGATAATGAGCCTTGATCAACGGCAACCGTAGAGACTGCATGAGCGATAACCTGCCCAACGATTCGTGGGGCGACGGCTACAGACGCTGGCTCGCTGAACTTAAACAGAGGGTCGAGCGAACCCGACTTCGCGCAGTCACCAGCGTGAACCGCGAACTCGTGACGCTGTACTGGCAGATCGGTCGGGAAATCTTGGATTGTCAGCAGCGCCAGGGGTGGGGCGCCGCAGTAGTTGACAGGCTTGCCCGGGACCTGAAAGCAGCGTTTCCCGACATGCGCGGTTTTTCCCCGCGGAACCTGAAATATATGCGCTCGCTGGCGCAGGCGTGGCCCGACGCGGAATTTGTGCAGCAGCCTGCTGCACAATTGCCTTGGTTCCATCTTTGTACCTTGCTGGACAAGGTCAAGGATCCGGAGCAACGAAGCTGGTATGCCGGCAAGACGCTTGAGCATGGCTGGTCGCGGCAGGTGCTGACGATGCAGATCGAGACAGCGGCCTATACGCGAGCCGGCAGCGCCGTGACCAATTTCGGGGAAACCTTACCCCCGCCACAGTCCGATCTTGCCCGGGATGCGCTGAAGGATCCATACATCTTCGACTTTCTTGGTCTGACAGAAGATGCGCAGGAACGTGACATTGAGCAGGCGTTTACCCATCATATCACCCGGTTCCTTCTTGAGTTAGGCGCAGGATTCGCGTTTGTCGGGCGGCAATACCGGCTGGAGGTCGGAGGCGACGAATACGCGAATATTCCAGGCTCATTCGGGTTCAATTTGACATAAGGTTATTTATCACTTTTAAGTAATCGGATACGTGATAGGGTTGCTTGGACTCGAATGCATGTAGCTCGGCGCCCGGCTACACGTCAATCATCCCTCCCGAGCGCCACCGGCTAGTACGACGGTTCGCACACCGGCCAGATATGGCCCACGGTTTTGTGCGCTTAAGCTGCTATAATGGTGCAAATATTGTGCATCCCGGATTCAAAAATGGATACGTCACAATCTCAAGCTGTCGGTCATCGGGCCAGCTTCGATCAGTTCATGGAATCTCTGCGTGATTCGGACTCGCCGGCCTTGTCTGCGCGGGCATTCGGGCAAGCGCTGAAAATCGACCTGCAAACCTTGGCCCAGCAAGCCCATGTGCACCGGAATACGCTCAGCCGGGCGCCTGGCTCTGAGAGCGTACAACGGTTCTTGCGCGAAGCGATACGAGTCCTGCGTGCCGCAAGCGATGTTTCCGGCGACGTTGAGCGGGCGTTGTTTTGGTATCGGAACGAACCTTTGCCTGTATTTGGCTATAAAACTGCTGAACAACTCGTCTCCGACGGTCGGGCTGACGATGTGATCCGTTATTTGGTGTCGCTCGATGCAGGCTCCGCCGGATGATCGTCACGCAGCTTGAGCGCATCACCGCCTACCGCGTTCACACGCCAAAGTGGGCGTCAATGCCTCTTAGTGGCGCTGGCGCGGCGACCCACGGGGGCCGCGTCAATCGGCCCGGGATAGAAGCGCTCTAACCTCGCACTCGATGTCCAAACGGCCATTGATGAATACAAGCAGGTCTCGACGCTGCTGCCACCCGGTACGTTCGTGACCTATCAGATCAGCTGCGCACCGATCATTGATTTTCGCGAGGGGTTTAACGCGCGCAAATGGGATCCCCTCTGGGAGGATTTCTATTGCGATTGGCGCGCGTTATGGTTTAACAATCGTCGGATTGAACCGCCCAGTTGGGTGCTGGGCGATATGGTGCTCAGTGCCGGGGCCAAAGGTGTTCTTTTCAATTCACGCGTAGCCTCGACGGGCACTAACCTTGTGCTCTACCCGAGCATGTTTAACGAGGCCGATACAGTGTCGGTGTTTGATCCCGCCGGTGCGCTTCCGAAAGATCAAACGTCGTGGCAATAAACGTTCGGGATTTTGGATCGCCTCAGTTGGCATTTCTCAAAACGCCGCTGGGCATCATCTATCAATCAAGTTGAGAGGGCTTTGTGAATAAACTGTCCGATGAGTTGACCCGGGTTCTCGCGGAAGCCGGCGAAGGGCTCAAGGCACTACAGGAGGAAGTCATCACGACCGGCTTCGATCCGGACGATCCGGTGAGCGTCGAAGCCGCCATACGGCACGTGGAAGACACGATCGACGCGAAGGTTGCGCGTTTTTACGGCAACGCGTTGGTGAGGGAAGCGGCGAACCAGATCAAAGCCGAGTGTCGCGCGAATATCCTCCAACAGGTCGAGGCTGCGGGCACGCTTCGCGGCGCGCGGACTCTGCATTAATCAAAGGCGGCGGTCCGAATAACGCGCAATGAGACACGCGCCACGACCACTGATTGCCGGAAGAAATGCCGTTGAGGAATAGACTATTCCATAAGCCTTGATTTTATTCGGAGAGCTTTGCGTAGTCGTTAGACTTTCCGAAAGGTCCATAAAGACTGGGTTCACAAGCGTGCAAATCGCGTCTTCTCACGCTCACGCTCTTTCCTGACCAACCTCACTTCGCGCTGCACAGCACCTTCGGCACTCGTGAGCAGCTCGTCCAAGCGGAGAGATGTTCGCCATTCGAATCTTGGCTGACGGTTATCGCTATAGGGCGATATGCGTGGTCAGCTTAACCGCTGTCTCGTGCTTGAATGATGGCAAAATCACACGCGGGCTCTCTACAGCGACGGCGCCCCTTCATGCTCGCATATAATGCTAAAACTGATAGTGATTTCGCGAGGAGCCCAACTTTATGAGTCAAACACACGGGCGATACTCGGGACCTCGAGACAAAGGTCAGCGCCAATCGCGCCAGCCTTCGAACACGACATCCCACCGACCAAACAAGCCGTACGTAAAAGCTCCGACTGCGCGAGATCCAGCCCAGACGGCATCCATTTTCAAAACCCGTTCGTTTAAGTTGTTGGTAGATGCTGTGGGCGCAGAAAACGTCGCGCTGGGCCTCGATTCCAACTTGACACGCGTGACTGAGCTTCTAAACGGTGAGAGATTCACGCCCGAGACAGCCTTTCACATCGAAACCACGCTTGGGCTACAGGATGGATTTTTCGATCAGCCCAATCCTGTCCTCTCGCCTGAGACGATTGCTCGCTTAAAGTCGCCACTTGACTTTATTCACGCAAACGCTGAACCGGAATTCGCGTACGAGCAAGTATTGAAGTCAGCGCCCGCCGCCCAGGTGAATCACCACCCTACCCTTACCGATAGTTTGCCCAGAGAGCCAGAGATGCCAAAGAAGACAAATGTCGCGTCGCCAAGGGCCGTCGCGAAAAGCACCCCTACGGCAGCGAAGCCTGCCGCAACAACCCCTCCGAAACCGACATCCGCGAAAGTCAAGGCGTCCTCTAAATCGGGAACGCAGCAAACCTTGCCTTTGAACGACGTCGCCGCTTTGGAAAAAATCCGTCGCGCTAATCTGCACGTGCTGACGACTCCAAAAGGATCGAAGGTGCGGCTGGGTGGAGTAATGGGTATCAGCGCCTCCAACATGGCCAATCGTTACTATGGACAGAAACGTATAGACGATGCCGAAGCAAACCGATTCACTGAGCGCCTTGGTTTGCCGACTGGCTGGCTGGACATTCCCCGCACCGTAACGGACATTCCCGAATCCGTGTCGAATTTGCTCGCCAGTCCGTCCCCCGCATCCACTCAGCAAACGACGTCACCTGCGGTTGAAATAAACACGCCAGGCGCGAAGAAGCCTGCGGCGAAGACCAAAACTGCGGGTGCTCAACTCGCCCCCCCTAAGGCGGATCGTGCAGACGGCCCACCAGACCCTGCCGTCCAGACACGTGCGGTCATTGCGCAACAAGATCTATCCGCCCCGGCAGCGGAGGTTTCTTCGACCCAGAAGCCCGTCCATATCGATGTTTCTCTTCCCGTCGTCCGTCAACAGTCGGCGCCGACCTTGGAAACGCAGGTCATCATGGAGCCGCGCGCACTGCCAGCGACAAACCTGGATGATTTGCTAGGTATTGCACCGATAGCGGAGGCGCTGTTAAAGACGCTCGCGGGTAAAGCACGCACTGGTCGCCTAGACGAAACGAAAGCCTTGGAACTACTGCAACAAATCGTGTCGCTCTGATCAGTAACGATCCGGCTATTGCCGTCACCGGTAGAACGCTCGGCAGGCGCTTTGTCTTTCGCATATTGATTATCAACGTCGCATCGTCGAACGGCGCATGAAATGGCCGACGACATTTCCAATGAGTACGGTCTTCGTCCGCCCGCGGCGGGGGCTTGACAGCTTGGCACGAGGTTGTGCTGGTCTCGCCGTGCTGCAGGCACCCCGCGTGCGCGCAGTGGGCATATCTCATCGCTAGTCTTACTGTGTCACAAAGTTAATTTGACATTCCCACAGCAGGGACAGCGCGGAAGCCTGCCGGTGATCGCGCGGGCGATGAGTACTCGCAGCGTCGAAATCGAGTCAGGCACGTGGCGCTGGACCCGTCCGGCTGCCGCGAGGGAGGTAACCTTCGGGTAGGGAAGCCGCTTCTGGTCGAGCGCGGTTTTTTTTTGCGCCGTCCTGACCGAGCCGCTCGGTGACGAGAAAGGCGTAAGCCGCAATACACAGCGTGGCATGGTGATGGAAGCCGCGCCAGCCGCGGCCCTCGTAATGCGCGAGGCCGAACTCCTGCTTGAGCTCCTGGTAGTCTCGCTCAATACGCCAGCGCATCTTGGTGACGAAGACCAGTTGTTCCAGCGTGGCATCGGACGGCGCCGTGCTGAGGAAGTATTTCACCGGCTCGGCTTCT
>NZ_JBLKRU010000084.1:0-20612 GCF_047608185.1 Caballeronia eucalypticola | reverse complement strand
GGCGGTCTCAAGTCGAAGTGCAACAACTGGTCTAATGTTTAGATGACGTTGCGAGATCCGCTGCTTTTAGTGTCGCGGCAAATACCTCGAAGGGTGAATGAAACGCATGCGTAGCACGAGGGCGGTTGTTCAAGCTGTCTGCAATGACGTCGAGGTCGGCCTGACTATGGACGGAAAGGTCGGTGCCTTTGGGCAAGTACTCGCGCAACAGGCCGTTGGTATTTTCACAAGTTCCTCGCTGCCACGGGCTGTGTGGATCGCAAAAATAGACATTCACGCCTGTTTGAGCGGCAAGTTCTTGATGCCGTGAGAGTTCACGCCCCTGGTCGTAAGTGAAGCTGTGACGCAAGTGCTCGGGGATCGAGTTGAGCTTGGCGGAGAAGCCAGCCAGTGCAGATTCGGCTGTGGCATCGTCCATCTTAGCCAGCAGCACTAGACGGCTGGTTCTCTCCACCAACACGCCCACTGAAGAGCGATTGCCTTCGCCTTTAATGAAGTCGCCCTCCCAGTGCCCGGGCATCACGCGATCCTCTATTTCAGGTGGGCGCACGTGAATGCTGACCATATTTGGAATTTGCCAGCGGCGATCACTACCCCGTGTCCGCGACATACGGGCGCGATGAGCACGACGCAAACAAGCAATGAGTTGACGCCGTAGTTCGCCGCCTGGGTGGGCGTAGATAGTGGTGTAAATCGTTTCGTGCGAGACCTGCAAAGTCGGATCGTTTGGGAACATACGCTTGAGGACTCCAGAGATTTGCTGAGGCGACCAACGCCACTCCAGCAGCGTGAGGACGACCCTCCAGCAAGCGCTGTGAGGCCCGAGTTTGGGCGCGACCGCACTGTTGGATCGTCGGGCCGAACTGAGTGCGTGCGCCGCTGCTGGGACATAACCAAGCACAGAACTATTGCGCCTGAGTTCGCGGCTAAGGGTAGAGGCCGAGCGCCCGAGTATTCGGGCCATGGCCCGAATACTAGAACCCCGTTGACGTAGGCTCGCAATCTCCAAACGTTCCTCAGCTTGCAACTGCTCGTACTGATTTGCTTTATGCATTACAACACCTTATACGCTTTGGTGTTGCGCTTCAATTTTGAGCCCGCCATGCTTTGGTAATCACCATGTCGGACAGCCTAAGCGATTGTTAAAGGGCTATTCGTCTCTGTTGAAAAACTGCCTTGCGGAACGCTTTTGGTGCGTGGCGCAGCCATATCGCGCACCACACGATTGATTACGGCACGCAGTAGAGGCACCGCCGCGGCAATGATCACGCGTCGCGGACCGAGAATTACGGAGCCGACAAGCAATGCGGCGACGATTGGTGCGTTCCGTGACGCGAGGAAAGTGGTTAGAGAAGACGCATGGACAACCTGAGCGCCGGCAGCAGTTCTTGATTGCACCGACAAAGGAGCATCAGAGTCCACCTTTGCTTGGTTTTCAGACATCAGTGCCGATCTGGACGTGGCCATTCGAGCGAGCACACGAGTGCGCCGTGCGGTCACGCTTTCTTCCTGCGGCGATAAGGGGTCGTTCACAACGCCTCCTTGATGACTTGAGCGTCCTTACGCAATTCGGATCGGAGTGCTTCGAAATGGGAGGCACCGCGCATTTGAGCTCGTAACACAAAAAATGCCGCTATCGAAACTGCTATCCAAGTTCCCGCAACGCCCCAGACGACGTCTATGAAATAAGGTGTTCCAAATGCCGTGGCAATCAACGCGATACATAAAAAGGACAGTGCGAACAACAGGCCTATCGCGAGCGCGACCATCGCGATGAGCTCGCGCAACAGCTTGGCCTTCGTATCCGCGAGCTCGAGCGAAATCAGCTCCGCGTAATCGCCACCACGTTGAGCGCAGAAAGCGCCCACTGCCTTCCACGCGCGGAACCTGCCGCGCGCCTTGGTCAATGATTTAATCGTCATCGATGTCTAACCGCGTTCAGTAGCGGCGCCCCCGAGTTGGCGGGGCGTCGTCATAGCCTCCTGAGTCGCGGCTTGCACTATTGAAGAGTGCACCGAGGAGGAAACCGGCTAGCCCCACCATGGCAAGCGTGACGAGCGGGTTTTCGGTGGTTGTCTGACGCAATTGATCGGTTGCTTGTCCATAAATGTCTTGCACTTTACCGCCGAGCTCTTTTGCTTTCCCGGCCAATTGCGCGCCTGCGTCGCCGGTCGCGCTTCCAACAACATCATGTGCTTTGCCCAGCGTTTCGTTCGTCGCGCCTTTTATCTCATTCGTTTCCATCTGAGCCTCCGAAGTTGGTCGGATACGTAATATTGCAGGGAATAAGGCCCTCACTCAACGCTTGCTACGTTAGTGGAAAACTAAGTAAAGGATTACTAAGACAATCACCGGAACACCTAGAAGCCAACCGAGTAGATAGGGCATGAGTTTTACCAAAAGGAAATACAACAGAGTAGGTCGTTAGGATCGGCGATTGCTGAAGTTCAATCTGCCGAGGACGTGTCGGGACATGAGCAAGCGTCGTACCGCGAGTCGGAGCTTTGCTGGGAGGCTTGAATGAAAACGAAACATTTTGCGATATTGTCTGTTCTTTGCGCCGCGGCCGGCGCTCCAGTCGTAGCGAAAGCCCAATCAGCAACTACGCCGCTGGTGCCCGCGAGGGCAACTCAAGCAACTGGGCCGGTAAAGACCGGCGCGGCTCCAGCGCAACACCAAGGTCGTCCACCGGTTGATGCTGAAGGCGATCATCGAGTAAATTTGAGCGGGTCTACTATGGGATCGAGTGGTGCGGGGCCTAGCATGCCCACGCAAGCGGTCCCGCCCATGGGCGATAAGCCCTTGCCTAAGCCTTACTGAGCGTTACAAGGGAAGCGATGGGGTCCATGTCGACCATTCGTGAATGCTCGGTGAGCCCTTGCGGTGCGGCGATGGACGGTGATCGTTGCAGTTCTACACGACTGGGTAAGGGCGAGGCTCGACGCAGGGTTCCAAGAGAGTTCCAAGGGGAAGTCGGCAATAAAACAGGGAGGCACAGCAAATGGCAGAACGGCTAGTAGACGTGCTGGACAGCAGCGGCGCTGTCATCCATACCTATCCCGTCACGCTTGATCATTCGGCCGAAGCGGCGGATGAAACTGCTTATAAATCCAAAGCGCTGGAGGCAGCCGCTCATGGTCGGCTGGTCCCCGACTCGGAACTCGGGACATTGACCGCTCGAATGCATGTTAGCCGGGGCGGCCAGATGGCGCCTTATGGCGACAATCTCGCTGGGAACTCCGAAACCAAGGCGAGTCTGGAGCAGACCGTGCGTGAACGTGCATATCTTCTGTGGGAAGAAGATGGAAAGCCCGAGGGCCGTGCAGACGAGTATTGGCGTCGAGCCCTTGACCACCACTTGCGCGAGCGCGCGTACGTGCTTTGGGAGCAGGCGGGTCGCCCCGAGGGAGGAGCCGATGAATACTGGCGCAGGATCCGCGACTTCGAGGCTTAGTGATTCCAATCAAAGCCGCCGGCGGCGCACGGTACAATCATCCAGATTGGAACTCGCTATCAGCGTGGCTCAGATTACGCCATCCGCAACATCACGACCCGCTGCGGTGCCTGTCCTTTTGCTAATCGCTAGAGGAAGATGCGACATTCGCGGTTCCGCCTGAACCCGCGCCGTCAACCTCCGTCACAGACAATTCATGGCACCTTGGTTCCGTCGTCCAAAAGCACCGGGCAAGTGAAAAAGGAGCCGACACGAATGTCGGCCCGGGGAATCACCGAGCACCACGGAGAGCACAGCGGCGAGAAAAACCACACGGACCATTGAGCATCCGCTGTGCCTAGGCGCGTCTGAATTTGGGGCACCGCTTTTGCTCCCGTTACGTCATGCATAACGGAGTGAGATTGCGGGGAAAACATCCAAAAGTGAGCTCCTCTTTGGGCCCCCGTTTCACGGCAAACCGCTTCACCCAGCTTCATGGAGACGAAAGCTAGGCGCACCGCTTGATTGGGCTTTTGTGCTCGGCTTATTTCTGACACCTGGCCTTCCTTAAGAAGGTGAAACGCGAAAGAGTGTGTGGATATTCACAGCAAACGTCGCAACGTCGATCGCCTGTTCGTCTTGGCTTCATTTCTCCCACTTCACTGCTTGATTTTTCCGGTGCTCGCGCTTCCCGACGCGCCTTGCGGCGACAATGCTTTTTCCCGCTTTTGCATCAAAGTGCCTTTGCCACTTGTGTTTGCTGAGCCGGCGTCCGATGCACTTCCCATGGCCTTACCAGCGTCTCCAGGTTTGGGACCTTGGCCGCCTTGACCCATCGGCGCTGGCCCGCTTGCATTGTTTTGTGCATAAACAAATGTGCTCCCGACAACGCAAACCACGCAAACGCTCATTTTCAGTGAATTCATCGCTGTCTCCGATTTTCACAGTGCTTAGAATCCGCACAGTACCTTCATTCACAGCATAGCGTGTGCCTAGAGACGTCTAACATATGCTGCGCATTCTGATACGTGAAAAGCACGTCTGCCACGATGATCATCATCAAACTCACCGCGTGACTCTGCCCGCACAGCGCGTGTGGGTGTGATTGAAAGTCGACAGCGCGGGCCGCGCGCATGTCAGCATTTGAGCACGAAGCTTGCCGTCTGAGTTCTACCGCATCATCGCAACTGAAACACGCAAAAAAAACCGACACGGCATGCTCGCCGTGTCGGCTGATTAGGCTTCCTTGACGACCTCAACCTGAATATTAAAGACGACTCATCGCGTCCGCCCCCGCTTGTCTCGACAAAACTCATGTAGCCAACTAATTTTAGAAAAGTTGCTGGCGAATCTTGGCATTGAACTAACTTAAGAGATTGTGCGACGATGGTCCGTATAGTCCAGCGTGTGCAATTACCCGAAGCAATCAACTGAGCTAGCCCGAGGCGACAGGTGGCACCCCGACGAAGTGGTGATCACCATCGACGGCAAGAAGCAGTGGCGGTGGCGCGCGGTGGATCAGCACCGAGTGGTCGTTGACGTACTGGTGAGCCACTGCGACAGGCGTCTCATGCGGAAGTTATTCAAGAGGCTCTGGCGGTCGCCGAATGCTGATCACCGATAAATTTAGCTATACTTATTTAATGATTTCATTCGGACGACCTTCAACCAAGTGACAGTACTGGTCAAAATGAGCAACGAAAAATCGTAAAACCGTTAAATTTCCTGGTCTAGACGGCCACCGGCAAGAATCGCAAGGAGCCGCGCCAAATCGACCGGCTTTGTGAAATGAAAGTCGCATCCTGCCAGCTCTGCATCTTGCTTGTCTTGCTTCTGGCCCCAGCCGGTTAACGCAATCACCAAAGCCGACTTTCCCGGTTGACTTTGCCGGACAGCTTGCGCGACCTCATATCCAGTCATATCGGGAAGCCCGATGTCCAGGATTATTGCCTCCGCGGAAAACTCATCCGCTATGCGTATCCCTGTCTTACCATCCGAGGCTGTACGCGCGTCGTATCCCTCCGCTTGCAGCAACATGGCCAAACTCTCGGCCGCATCTTCGTTGTCGTCGACAATCAACACCCGACGCCGTGTCGCGTTGCGAGCCGGCGGGTCGGATACATGAGATACCGCTGGCGTACTCGGTTCGTTCGAAAGTGGAAGTTGAACGATAAACTCGCTGCCCAAACCAGCGCCCCCGCTATGAGCCGACACCGACCCACCGTGCAACTCCGTCAAGGTGCGAACCAGGGATAGGCCGATTCCAAGTCCTCCCTGAGAGCGCTCAAGACCCGCGTCAAGCTGCGCGAAGATTTCGAACAACGAAGGCAAGTGTTCGGTTGCGATGCCGATGCCATTGTCGCGGACCGAGATGACGGCCTGTTCGTCCTCGCAGCGGACTGTTAGCCAGATAGCCCCACCGTTCGGGGTGTATTTGGCGGCATTGTTGAGCAGGTTCTGAACGATCTGGGAAAAGCGTGTTGGATCCGCGTTGATGAAAATTGGCTGGTGGGGCAGCTCTACCGTCAATGTATGGGACGCCGCGGTGACAATTGGCTGACACGCTTCGGCTGCGTATTTTAAGGCGGTAGCCAGATCGAGGACTTCCCGGCGCAGGGTAATTTTCCCCTCCGAAATCCGGGACACCTCCAGCAGGCCGTCGACCAAATGCGTCATCTGAGTCATTTGGCGATCGAGTACGTCACGTGCCCAGAGCATTTGCGGGTCTGCGAAATTCTTGAGGTGCAACAGATCGACCACGTTTCGCATAGGAGCCAGAGGGTTTCTGAGCTCGTGCGCGAGGGTGGCCATGAAGGCGTCCTTTCGTCGATCGGCCTCGCGCAATGCCTCTTCGGCTGCTCGTTTTTCCTCGAGCGCGACCTCCGCTCTTTCGCGGGCGCGAAGCAGTTCACGCTCGTATTGGTGCCGGTCAATGACTACGAGCACTGCGAATTCATTGTACTCAACATCACCGTGCCGACGGCGGGCGGCATTGATCAACATCGGCACCTTGCGCCCGTCCCGATGAATCATATCCACCTTCACTTCCGCCACCGATCGTTGCATCTGCAGCAGTGGCGCCCAATGGGTCTGGTGGAAAACCTTGCCACCGATCGTCAGCAGATCCTGGATCCGGCGCTTTTCCAGTAGCTCTTGCGCCTGATATCCAACCCACCCGCAAAACGTCGAATTGACTCGCACGATCATGCCGTCGACCGTGGTTGCAAGCAGACCGCACGGCGCTCCCTCGAAAGCCTCGTCTATCGGAGAAAGCGGCCTCTGCTCGCTATCCATGGTCGGTGAGACCAAGTTGGCGCAGGAATGCTTTGGTCGCGTCGACGCTGGCGCAGGGCGCGCTCAGGTGCGGGCAATGTCCGACGTTATCCACAACGCTGAGCGTGCTGCCAGGTATTTGCGCCAACATGTACTCCCCGACGCCGAGCGGCGCTAGCAAGTCGTCGCTCGATTGCAAGATCAGCGTAGGCGTGGTGACCCGCGCCAGGTCGGCGCGATGGTCCGCGAGAAAGGTGACTCTGGCGAAGTGCTTGGCAATCTCGGGATCCGTGCGGCAAAAGCTGTTGGTTAGCTCCACGCCAAGCTCGGGTTGATCCGGTGAACCCATGATGACCGGCGCCATGGTGCTTGACCACCCGAGGTAATTGCTTTCCAGGGTTTCGAGCAGTCCATCGATATCGCTGCGGGTGAATCCGCCAACATACTCGCCATCGTTGATGAACGAGGGTGAAGGTCCGACCATGACGTTCGCGATGAAACGCTCTGGGGCTTCTATGGCTGCGAGCATGCCGATCATCGCACTGACAGAATGGCCCACATAAATAATTGGCCCACTCGCAAACTCATCCATGATTTCGAGCAGGTCCGCAGCATATCCGTGCAGCGATCCATACTTGGCGTAGTCATAGGCAGCAAGGTCCGACTGGCCGCTTCCGACCAAGTCAAAAAGAACGATTTTGTGTCGGTCTGCAAAGTCCGGGTGCAGATACCGCCACATGGTCTGATCGCAGCCGAACCCATGGGCAAAAACGATTGTCGGGGAGCCCTCACCGTTTGAGTGAACATTGTTCCGCTGTTGAATGCTCATGATTCAAATCCCGTATGATTTACCGAACGTCGCCGTATTTAGTTCTATTTTGCCAGCATTGCCGGTGAACGCGATCTTCCGACTATCTGCTACGGATCAGAGTGAGAAGACGCACGTTTAGCCCCCATCTCGGTTCCCGCGATCAGAGACGCATCGCTTTGCGCTGGCGCCAGCGAGGCCATTGACGGGAATGGATCCCGGACAACACAAGGAGACCAGTTGGCTTCGCGGAGGATATCGGCCGTTCGACACGCGAGAGAGGCAGCTTGGTAAGGGTCGAACCGGGCCGTTCAAAGTCACTTTGCGAGGCCTTCTAGGCGGTGATAGAGAGGTGGCTCCGAAAATCTGGACAGTCGGTTAGGTGGAGTCGCTGGGATCTGAGATAGGCATAATGCCTACAAAGGAAACCGACGATGACGAAGAGAACCCGGCGCACGCACTCAGCGGCGTTCAAGGCGAAGGTGGCACTGGCAGCAGTACGGGGCGAGCGCACGCTGGCAGAATTGGCACAGCAGTTTGAGGTTCATCCGAACCAGATCACGGAATGGAAGCGGCAGTTGCAAGAACGCGCCGCCGATGTGTTCGGCGCGGCGGGCGTGCCCGTCAATGAGCCGCCGGTGGATCTGAAGACGCTTCACGCAAAGATCGGCCAATTGGCGCTGGAGAATGATTTTTTGTCCGGCGCGCTCGGCAAGGCAGGCTTGCTGAGCGCAAAGAAATGATTGATCGTGCCCACCCCTTGCCGGTTGTCCGGCAGGTCAAGCTGGTCGGCATCAGTCGATCCAGTGCGTACTACGCGCCGAGCCCGGTCAGTGCCGCAGATCTGGCGCTCATGCGCCGGATCGACGAGTTGCACCTGGAGCATCCATTTGCCGGCGCGCGCATGTTAATGCGCTTGCTCAAGAGAGAAGGCATCGCGATTGGACGCAAGCACGTCGGCACGTTGATGCGCAAAATGGGCATTGAGGCGCTGTATCGCAAGCCGAACCTGAGCCGCAAACATCTGGCTCACAAGATCTGGCCGTACCTGCTGCGCGATCGGAAGATCGAGCGCAGCAACCAGGTGTTCGCATTGGACACGACTTACGTACCTATGGCACAGGGCTTCGTCTATCTCACTGCGGTGATCGATTGGGCCAGCCGCCGTGTTTTAGCGCACCGAGTCGCGATCACGATGGAGGCTGAGCATGCGGTGGCAGCGCTTGAAGAAGCATTCACGAAATATGGATTGCCTGAGATCGTCAACACCGATCAAGGCAGTCAGTTCACCAGTACAGTCTTCACCGACGCGGTCCTCTCACGCGGAATCGCTCTGTCGATGGACGGCAAGGGAAGCTGGCGGGACAACGTTTTTATCGAACGGCTATGGCGCAGCGTGAAGTACGAAGAGATATATTTGAAGGCCTATGAGTCCGTCGGCCAGGCACGGGAGTCCATCGCTAACTACCTGACGTGGTACAACCAGCAAAGGCCTCATTCAAGTCTGTCGGACAGGACCCCGGATGAAGCTTACTTCGCGATGCTGCCCGCGATTAAATTGGCAGCGTGACCGCCCAGCGTTCCACTTAAAAATCGAAAAAACTGTCCGAACGAACGGGGCCACCACTATAGTTTAGGGGATGGAATGACAGGCGCAAGGCCTGCAGACATGGATCGCTATCATTGCTATAGCAAATCTGTAGCACACGAAATTTCCCCTCTAAAGCATCATCCGGCTTCTATGCTGTCCGGCTCACGCGAGCTCATCCGACAGAAATCGGCCAGGGACGGACCTTCGACATCGAGCCTCAAATTGCTCATAATCGAATGCCGACACCGCCTAAATGTGCAAACCTGATGTGACCAATGACAGACACGCGCGCAAAAACTATTGAAAGACTGGCTAGAAAGATCCTTTCCCGACATTCTTCTCGACCTACGCGCGTCGCGATCGACGGTCGGACTGCCTCAGGAAAAACTACGCTCGCGGACGAACTGTCGCAAAAAATCAAACAGGCGAAACGGCCTGTTATCCGCACATCAATAGACGGCTTCCATCGGCCAAAAGTTGAACGTTATGCACGTGGTCGCTACTCAGCAGAAGGCTACTACCACGACGCTCGTGACCTGAACGCAATTGTTCGACTGTTGCTGAAGCCATTGGGGGAAGGCGGGGATCGCCATTACTGTACGGCCTCGTTTGATCTGGTTGGCGATGTTCCACTTCCTTTTGATTTCCACATTGCTGAATTGGACGCTGTGCTGGTGGTCGATGGAACTTTCCTGCAACGCCCACAGTTGCGGCCCTGGTGGGATTTTGTAATTTTCGTTGATACGGAAGAGGCCGTCGCCGAACAGCGCGGGGTCGCACGCGACGCTGCGCATTTGGGAGATACCGAACTCGCGACTCGATTATTCGCGGAGCGCTATCAGCCTGCGTTCGATCTTTACATCGGAGAAGTCGATCCGCAAGCAGAGGCTGACGCCGTGTTCGGCAACGACGATTTCAACAATCCAACGCTGACGATCAGAGATCGCGAGGGTAGCGGCAGTTAGTGACGCTTAGCGGCCGGTGACACTCAAAGCCGGGACATCCGCATGCATCAGGCGCCGACCGGCCAGGATTAGACGTTCGCGACGATCATTCAGTTTTGTGGGCCAATCGAAACGGATCGACGGCCCACATTTCGCCAGCGCTGAGGTGCGGCTGTGAAAGGGCCAGCCACTCCCCGAGCGGCGTGAGACTTATTCCCGGCGAAACCGAACCGCCGAAGGACTCGGAGACAAATGGCGCGTCATCTTCCGGGCGGCGAACAACCTGAGCAATGTGAGTGATGCCGCGTGGACGGGGATGATTACTCGCCCAGGCGGGTTCTCCCATTTTTAGCCCGATCGCGGCACAACGCGGAAGACTGAAAGCCGTGATCTCTCGCCCCTCAAGAATGAACCCTGTGCGGGACTCAATCTCCTGAATGATCCGATCCGACCAGGCTTGCAGGGCGTCCACATCATCACCATCAAATACTGTGCGGCCAGCGGCTTCGTTCTCTGCTCGCATCGCTTTCGTGAGAAGTAGTCTGGTCCACCCCGAGCAGTCAATGACTGGAGGGTTGGCAGATAGTCCTTCTGACTTCACGCCACGCTCGTATCCGACTCGACCCGTGTAAAGCTGCACCAACTGCCACATCGCCGTCTCGCCTGCGTTTAAAGTCATTGCGCAAACCTTCGTGCTGGTGTCTATGGGCGGCTATTTATGAATCAAGCCGAGATCGAGTTGGTAGTATCCCATGGGAGAAAGGTAGCCTGAATGACCGCTTAGTGGTTTGTTCAAAGTCTCTTGTGGGTGGATCACGGCCAGTCGATGGGACGTTTTGCTCGGGATGTAAATGGAAAAATCAACTAACGGTCTGCTCAACTAATTTCATCTTCACAAGACTTATGATCTGCGAGCGGCTGTTGATTTGCCATCAAGAAGCCGGCGAAGCTATCGGCCTGAAAAGAAAATAGGGCGTACCAGGGCATTCACGTCCTAGGCTGCTCACCCGCGGGGATCACTTGTCAATGCGCACGACGGCGTCGCCTATGCTGATGCAGCCCCGCGCAAGTACTTTCGCCGTTATGCCACCAAAACCACGCGTCGCGTTATAACCGCCTACGCCAAGCGTTTCCTCGAGGCGCGAGCAGGGATGACATTCGCCGGTCATCTCGAGCACGGCATCGCCGATGCGGAACTTCCGATCTTTCAACGCCAATAGGTTGATGCCGCGCGTAACCAGATTGCGACGCAGGACCTCTGGTGCGAGCGTTTCCACTCCAAGGTGACTTGCGATAGCCGCGAGACTCTCGGCCTGGATGAGCGTGACTTGCCGTATTCCTGCATCGCGACTGTAGTGATCACCTTCCATGCCGACATGCGGATCCAGGATGGCTTCGTCGACGGGGCACATGGCCAAGCGGCGCTCAGGCCGCACGCCGATCCATATGAGCACTCCGGATCTGACGGGCGCATTGAAAAGCCGGGTGAGCGAGGATTGTGGGTTGAGCGGCATGAAAGGAAACAGTGTGGAATTGAGCGAAGCGTACTAGGCCGCCTTAAATGCATCCCGGAACTGTCGAGCCCGTTCAACTTCGTCGCTGTGCAAATAGGTGGATGTCGTCGATATAGACGCATGACGCAGATTATCCCGAACCGATGACAGTTGCGCACCGCGCATGAGCGGGTGGGTCGCGTGCGTGCGTGTGCCGATTATATCGCCGGGTAGATAAGCGGCACACGTCCGCGATGAGCCTGATGCATCACGGCGTCGACCTAACCGTGATCGCGCTCTGGCTCGGTCACGAGTCCTCCGAGACGACTCAGATCTACTTGCACGCCGACATGCAACTCAAGGAGCGCGCGCTCGCGCACGCCACGGCGAGCGGTGTCGCGCCGACACGCTACAAACCTCCAGACCCGTTGCTCGCATTCCTGGAGTCTCTCTGATAATGCCGACAATCCAAGCGACCGGGAACAGAGATCCTCCCAACCATCGTGTGCGTGGATTCATGCCGCGGCATAAACGGGGAGTCGGCATAAGTGTTGCTGGTAAACGCGTTTGAATTTTGTTAACTTTCGGCGTCGCCATTACGCCGGGTTATCGATGAAGTGTGTCGTAGAACTGACCGAAGTCGAGGATCAGACGTTGCAACAGTTGTCCGTGAACCACAAACATCGCGACGCGCGGACCCGGGCCGCAGGTGTGCTGTTGCTTGGACGCGGGGTCAAGCTGACCGAGATCGCCTCGAAACTTGGCGTCAGCGGTCAATCGCTCTACAACTGGGCGCACGCGTGGCGAGAGCAAGGGGTTTGCGGCTTGCTCACGGGGCATAAAGGCGGTCGTCCCCGCGCGCTATCCGAAGGCATGCTGGCCACTGCGACGGAAGTCGCACGCACGGAGTCCATGACGCTGGGGCAAATCGCAAGACACATTGAAGTCGTGCATGGCGAGCCAATGCCGTGCGCGCTGGAAACCTTGTCGGTCGCCCTTCGGCGAGAAGGCTTTTCCTTCAAGCGCAACCGTTTCTCGCTCAAAAAAAGCGCAACCAGGAAGACTTTGAGATGAAATCCGCCACCCTGGGAAAACTGCAATGCGCCGCTCGCGCCAACGCAGTGCGCCTGATCTATTTCGATGAAGCGGGCTTTGCCGCCTCGCCTCCGGTGCAAAGAGCGTGGTCACCGCGCGGCCTGCCTCATCGTGTCGAACCACACTTGCATTGCCGGCGCTCAGTGCTCGGCGCCCTTGACTTCGGAGCCAACGCGTTGACTCACCATGTCACGAGTTCGTCGATCAAAGGCGGCGCTGTCATCGAGTTCCTCGAGCAGATCGCCCTGCAGGGCGATGAGCGTCCGACTGTGGTGGTACTGGACAACGCTTCGATCCATCATGCAATTGATCCTGAAGTGCATGAGCGCTGGCTACGCGAGCATCGCATGCAACTGTTCTATCTGCCGCCATACAGTCCCGAACTCAATCTCATCGAGATCGTCTGGAAGCAGGCCAAATACCATTGGCGTAACTTCGTCACCTGGACGAAGGAAACTATCGACGACGAAGTCCGCAGCCTGCTCGGTGCATACGGCATCAAATTTCAAATCAATTTCGCCTGAACACTTATCTTCTACCTATACTCGACTGGGTGCAGATCGCATGCTCAAAATTTGGCAACGGATGCGGGTGACGAGGACGGCGTGCATTCCATCCCCGCGACGATGCTAGAGTAATTGATGAAGTCGCAAGAAGGGTAAGCGTCTGACACAGGAATTTTTGCCGTAGCGCGTTTTCTTGCGCGGTTGCTATTTCACCGTGCCGACTATCTCAGGTCTCGACTTCGTTTTGTCGCCCGATTTTCTACCAGACCCGATTGCCATCAAGCATCCGACAAACAGTAGTCCGCCAATAATAAGAAATACCATCATCCAATTGTTGTTGGTGTAGTCCAAGATGGCACCTATCGCAATGCCTTGGCCTCCCGCACCCATATAATTTGCCGCATCCAGAACGCCGTGTGCCGTCCCTTGCATCTTTCTACCGCCAAGGTCGCCAGCCAGTGCGTGTGCGCTGCCGCCACCACCGTGGATAAAGAATCCAGCAAGGATCAGCACGGCAAATGTGAGCGGTATTCCGAGCGTACGAATCGGGACAAGGGCAAGTACAACAAGGCCAATCGCAGCACCAGCGAACGAGAGTGCAAGTGTTTGCCAGCGACTCGACCCAAAGAGGCGATCCGATATCAATCCAGCGAAGAGCGGTCCAAGAGCGGTCCCGATTGGAAGGCCAATTTGAGCCCATATCGCCGATTGCACCGATATACCCGAAGTCTGAAAGTAGTACAACGGAATCCAGGTTAGGAGTCCGTAACGCCCTATGTTGCTGATGAATCCCATAACGCACGCGGCCAAAAACAATTTCTGCGTCAACAGGTAGCGATAATTTCCCAGACCGTGGAGTTCGGCGTCGTTAACTGCCTCATGCGCTGCGACGTCTTTTCGTGTTTCAATATAAGGCGATAGCCCTACATCCTCCGGGCTCTCTCTAACGAGGAAAAAATAGGCCAGCGCAGAAAATAGGATTAGAAGCGGCGGATAACGAAAGGCAGATACCCAACCAAAGTGGGCGATGAACCATCCGCTGACTACGAATGCCAAAACCGCAGACGCTCCGGCGGCCGCTAGTAAAAAACCGGTCTGGAAGCCCCGCCAACGACTTGGCCACCATTGCGCGGTCAGCCGCAATAGCGATGGAAAAATCATCGCCTGAAAAAATCCATTTACCGCGAGAAGTCCGAACAGCATCGGCGCGGAGGTGTTCGCGGAAATCGCCCAATTCACCGCAACGGTCCCCACCGCCCCCAATGTCGCCCAGCATCGACCCCCGAAGTGATCGCTCAGTCGGCCATTCACGGCCTGCCCGATGGCATAGCCCCACAACAACGCCGCGACGCCAGTGCCCACATCAGCCTTCGTGATGTGAAGGGTACGAATCAAATCCGATGCGGCTAGTCCCCAATTTAAACGGCCTAGATAGACGAAGCAATAGAACAACGCGGAGACGAGAAGAACTCGCCATTGCCAATACTTGAAGCGTTTATCCACGTCCACGAACATCTCCGTTTTTCGTATTTATGTGATTCCACTTCCCGTTTTCTGGGTCGTACCGATCGAAACGATGCTATGCGATTTATTTTTATGGCACCACGCCTGTTGGGTTTGATGATCAGGAAATCTGATGATACGTTGAGTTTTACTCATAAAAGTTATAAGCGGCGTAGTGTTGGACGCTCACGCGGCGCTCGGATCTTCGGTCGCGCTAGGGGGTGCGAACGGTCTGGTAATCCGCCTGCAGTTGAGTGAGACGATTTGCCTGCACTACATTGCCAAGGAGCCGAGTGAAGGCACGAACCTTATTCGTTTTCACCTAGACCTCGCGTTTGATAATTGTCTCAGTCAAACGAGAATGGACGCGTATCAGCGCTTCTTGCTGGACGTAATAAATAGTCGGCTCGCACTCTTTATTCGACGCGATGAACAGGCGGCGGTCTGGGGGTGGACTGAACCAATCCTGGAAGAATGGCGAGCTCGAGAGCGGAACCAAGGCCCCACTTTAGGGCTTCGCTCGAGCTTCGCCGGATGACGAATTGAAAACTATAGAGCGCCTCCATCAGGCGCTCTAAGTTGTTGGCGAATTCCGCACTGGCCAAGTCAAAGCCGAGCGTTTGAAGCAGAACTGTGCGCTCTTCCTCGCTGGGACGCTCAAAATCGCCTTTGGGCGGGTAGAAGTAGACAGAGGCGGGATCATATCGGCGGCGGTAACCGCGTTCGCCACCGCCGCATCGCCGGACCTTGGAGACACATTTAAGAATTCAGCAGCGAGTGGCCCCATAGTCGGAATCCCCTTCTGCGTACCTCCGTGAACAACCGAGGAGCAGCCAGATCCGAAAAGAAAGGCTAGATTTTTTGCATTCAAGGCATCGGAAGATTCTCTCGCACCCTCGTAGCTGCCGCGCTCCAGTGGAATGCACTCCCGTCTTTGGACGCAACGATATTCTCCGCCCCTTTAAGGAACGAGAATTCTCGAACGGATCCCTCCTCGCCTGCCATATTGCCCCTTTGCCTTATGCCTTAAGATGACGCATGGCCGGCGTGACCTCGTCGTGTGAGCCCAATGCCGTCCTTAGAATACTTGTTGTTGGACTGTGTCGAGTACGCACCTTAGGGCACGCGCCATGTAGCTTCTGAATCAGAGCTCACTGGACCCGTAGCCTTTCGCCTGCGCATCGTCACACAAAAGTCATAGCTCACGCGACTTCGAATTCGCAGCCGGTGAAAAATATCCTGGGCCGATTGTCGACACCAAGCAGTGACAGAAGACCGCCGAAAAGATTGACGTGCGTATGGCATGGCCCTCCGGCTGCTTTTGTGGTGCGATGATCGAACTCTTTCGCGCTTCAAACGCAGACAACTAACATCGCTCTTGGCCGCCCCTGTCTATCGCTAATTGGCCCTGCTCGGTCCGCAGCAGACGCTCGGCTCAGCATATCGCGTTCATCGGAAGCCGAGCGATCGAGCGGCATTGCCCTTAGCCAGCCATCTGTCGCGCTAGACCGTCGGTTGCGTGCCGTCTGCCTGGCAAGCCAGAGCAGTTCCAAGTGGTGAACGATATGCAACCAGATAGTGGTCGAGATCTCACCGCTATTGTCAAGTTTGTGTGCGGTGGCAATCGTCTTGTCCGGTCGGTGTGTAGCGACAAACGTATTTAGCGCATGGCAACACAAAGGTGAGGTAGCACCGCGAATCGCAGACCGTCAGCAGAAACTTCTGCTAGCGTACGAAGGGCTCAAAAAAGACCCCCTTCGACTGGTCCGGTGACCCGCATCACTCGGTACGTATTCCGGAAGGTACCGCTAACGGCTTGTAAAATCCGACACAATTTTGATGGTTGATTTGTAGGTCGCAAAAAACAAAAACCCCGTAGAACGTTGATTCTACGGGGTTTTTAACCATCGACTGGCGGAGACGGAGGAATTCGAAGGTGCCGCACTCCGCCGCGCAAACGCGTGGTGCAATTAAATTCTCGCGAGCCAGACGCTTTTGGCTATCTGGACAAGCAAACCGGACGGCGTCACGGGTTCCAACCCACGCGGCGCTCAGCCACCGGCGTTGTGAGCTTATGCCCCACCACGCCGCTGGTCCGCGCCGGCCAACAGCGAAAGGATCTCGATCAGTGGTCATTCGGATCGAAGAATCCTTGCTGACGCATTCAACGGCTCGTCCTTTTCCCAGTCGCGTGCTCTCAGAGACACGCTCCCCAAGTCTTCTCCAACGCCCCGAAGAGCACCGCCATATCGGTCTCGAACTGTGCCTTTGTGATCGCCCCACCCACGGTTTTGGCGAGATTTTTCTTCTTATCTCCACTCATTGCCTTTACATCACCTTCCAACCTTTTCCAACCATCGTGCTCGGGATAACACTCCTCCAAGCTCCCGGCTGGCAGCACGATTATCTGACCACCAGCATGGAGGGCTTTATGGGCTTTTATAAATTCATCGAATCCTGGCTTCGCCTTTTCGGTCGGCTTATCGCATACCACGACTAGCCTATCACTGTACATGGTACTGCCCATTGGCGAGTACGCTTTACCAATCGCGTTGATCGATCGTTTCGCCTGGTGCGTATCGCCTTCGGCCGATATGATTTGGATCATCGGTTTATCCGGATAATGCCTTTTTATGATTCTTGTCAGCAACTCAAATTCACTAGGACCCTCGACGATTAGGAAGTTTCTAGGTAAAAGTAGGTCCGCCGGACTACCACCAAGAAGTTCGTAGACTATATAGGGTTTGTCTTTCTCGTCCGTTTTAAAAATCTCTGTCTTACAATCATTTTTCTCTGCTTTGAAAACCGTTTCCTGTTCGCCCGAGTCTGCTACAAAGACGGAAGAGTGAGTGCTTATGAACACTTGATCCAAGTCACGACTTAGCTCAATCAACACATTTTTCAGTTTTCTCTGGGCGGTCGGATGAAGGTGTAATTCGGCCTCGTCGATGAAAAACAGAAATGATTTGCCCGCGTCATCCCGTTCTTTGCGATATTCCGCGTACGCTTGGATAATTGCGAGCATCAACGCTCGCTGCATGCCGTCCCCCTTCTCGCTCGCATATGTTTCAATCCCATCGTCAACAACGGTTTCGAATTTTTTAAGGAGGTCGTTGAACTCGGGAGAGAGGACTTCAAAAAACACCTTTGAGCATTCAGAAAACTGTTTTTCCAGATGCTTTTTTACTGAACTTCCTAGAGCATTGAAATGACCACTAATTGCCGAGTCTTCGGCATTGAATAAATCATCAAACGTGCTTCTGAATGCGCGATACTTCGGATCGTCTATTAGTATTTGTTCGATCACGGACGACAACATAATTCCCACTGCGCTTTTTTGATTGTATTTCGTAAATTCATCGAAATACTGTCGAGTATGTATGTACTCGAACTTGGGGAGAAAATCGTTGAGAGCTGCATCAAATCCCGTGGGATTTTTCACCGCCACTCCATTAACCTCCACGATCCGCTTTTTTGGATCAGTGCTTTTTCTAAATATCTTAATGGCGTCTGCGCCAGAAAGCACGTCCAATATTTTTGTGCGATTTCCCTCGTTTATCATATTGGCCGCACCATGTTGTGCTCCAGAAAACTCAAGTCCCACCTTGATATCGCGCGTACTGTCTCTTTGGAATTTCAGGTCATCCAATGCACCATTCTTGGCCGCGCCGGTGTAAAACCAATTTACCGCTTCGAAAAAATTCGTCTTCCCGGTATTATTTTGACCGATAAGGATGTTGAACGTTGAAAAACTCAGATCCAGTCTTTCAATCGATCTGAAATTCTCGATGGTAATGTTTGATATCTTCATTGTTGTCCCCGGATATTTTCTGTTGGACTTCGGACGGCAGTTGCAGACTGCTTTCTTGTTTAGGTTTTGTCAAGATTGCCGCGCTCACGTGGTTGGTACAAGTCCTCCCCCTATGACGTGTGGCCGTCGAAAGCCGCTCACCGGCGTGTTGAGGCCGACCCATGACTAGAGCCCCAGCGTGACCAGTAATCCCGATGAAGTGATCCGCAGGCGATGGATACCGCTAAACTCAGCGTCTCGCGGCCAAAAGCATCGTTTCTACCGCACCCGAACATGGTAGCCAGACCCAAAATTACGGGGCAAATGGCCCGCAAAGCCTTACCCAGTATGGACGAGTCAAATTCATGAAGATTGCCACCTGGAACGTCAATACAGGGGTTTTTACGTTTCGAGACGTTTCACGATAATCCCCGAAACCCTTATCCAGCAATGATCTGGGGTTCGTAGTGTTTCACAAAGTTTCGCCATACCACGGGTACATGCGGCATGCGCTTCAAATTTTCTCTGAAGCCATCTGGCTTAACAGCGTTATCTCCGGCGTAGATGTGGTGACTGCGCCTGGAACCTCAGACCCGCTGGGCACAACGTGTTGTATTCTGATAGGGAAAGATTGAAACAGCTTCCTCCCCGTCTCGGTGATCGTCAACGATGAGCAACCGCAGGCGAAACTACTCCCAACAGCGTCATCGAAAAAAGCCGGCTGGAAGCAATATGACAGACAGCGAGATCGAAACTCTCGCGAAAGCTCTCCAAGCACCTTTTCCGGTGGTTTATATAAATTTCCGATCGGTTGATCGCTTCCTTTACCGGATCAGCGATCTTAGCCATCTACGCGATCATATTCCCGAAGCCTTAAGCCCAATGCAGCCGGATCGATGTGGGTGTGGTAGCCAGTTATGATTTCCTGTTTTTCCAACTGCCTCACTCGATCAATGCACGGCGCAGAGGTCAGCCCTACCTCCTCCGCAATGTCTGTCATTTGCGCTCGTGCATTCTCTTGAAGCAACCGTAATATCTTGGCGTCAATCCTGTCCAAAGACCCGCCTCGTCTTCCTCTCGCTTCTCATATAAATCCCTAGCTACCGACATCAGGACATCACGTCCCTGGCCAAATTACGCGCCAACGCTCGGTTCGAATATTCCCCTCGAACAGGAGCACCGCACTCGGCGCCCTCTTCAAGCCGTTGATTGAACGAAATGCAGGGCGACTACGACGCTAAGTCCCCCGCAGCCTTGGCCCGAAGCAACATCGAAGCACTGACCATTCGTCTCCTGCTCACAAGCCGGTATTAAGCATAGCCAATTAAGCCAATATGTTGATCTTTTGCGGCGTTGAGACTCTCGTCACCGAATCTAAATCGTCTTTGTTCGGTCGATCAAGTCTCTAGAAATTTACCCCTTCTTAGCGCCCGAATTCTCCGGCGGCAGTAGCTTGGCGACCGGGCGTGCGTCAGCCCATTTCTGAACCTCATGTGCGAGCCATCCCACCCTCCGGCCGGATAGCAATCGTGGCTCGGGGAACGTTTTTTGACGGACCAGTTGCTGTACGGTCGTCGGTGACAGAGAAAGTGCGTGTGCCACTTCTTTCAAGGAGAGACAGATCTTCATCACGTTTTCGCCTTCGTCTGTTTCCGTTGATTCCTGACTGCATTGAGGTACCGTCAACATGAACGAACGGAGGATTGATACGCAAGTGCTTTATCTTTACTGTTAATCATGTACATCGTAATTTAATTGGCGGAGCCAATTGCGGCAAACGCGCGTAGAGAAACAAAATTCCGTTTGCCAGCGCAACCGCTGAAGGATCCGCTTCCCGAAATTTCCATAGAAAGCCGTGCGCTGGATGACGCCGAGCCGAAAACTCCTTAGCGCGAATGGCACTTACTTAAGCCAGCATGGAGGAGAAGACGCGGGTAAGTACTTGAAGAGAAACGGAGGAGGCTGATCCAGGGATTGATAGGATGGTTGTTACCAAGCAAACACCCGTCTCATTCCAAGGACCAGCCCCCATGGATCGTAATGCACGAAGTCATCACAGGCAAACACTAGGCGGCGTTCAAAGCCGCGCACGCAGGGCCCAGGCGGTTGACTACTTCAACATACTGACGAGCCCGGAGCTGTTGGAGATAACGGAAGCGCATTTGCCAGAACATCG
>NZ_JBLKRU010000083.1:0-22433 GCF_047608185.1 Caballeronia eucalypticola | reverse complement strand
CTTTGGAATGAGACGCTGTTTGCTTGGTAACAACCATCGTATCAATCTATCGATCAGCCGCCTCCCTTTCTCCTCAAGCACTTACCACCGTCTTCTCCTCCATTGCAGGCTTAAGTAAGTGCCATTCTCGCTAGTGCTTGCCCGAGAGCGTACGGGGCGCAGCGTTTTACTGTCAGGATTCGCGAGAAGGAGGGTTTCACACATCCGGTGCTCTTGCGAGCACCGTGCTTTTGGGGCACCCATGAAATGGAACTGCACGCTGTGGACACTTAGGGTAGAGCGGTGAAAGCGTTTTCTTTGCTTCGTTTCTTTGTCGCTTTGGACAAAGAAATGACGCGCCGCCACGCGCAGTGGCTAATAGTGATAAAGAAAACATCCAACATAAAACCCGCGAAGGCCTGGAAAGCAGCAACCCAGCAGTGAACCAGATCGCTAACGCAGAACCCGTGCAACCCGGCATTGACCCCGAGTGCTAACGCACAAACCGCCCGATCACAAACAAAAACTAAGCGGCGTTTTGAGCAATAGCCATCGCAGGAGCGACAACAGCAAGTGGTGGCGACTGGCGCCGCCGTTCCCTTGTGGGCGCAGTCCCAAACGCATCGCGATAACTCTTACTAAAGTGGCATGCCGACTGAAAGCCACAAGCCATCGTGATATGCATGATCGACATGTCAGTCTGCAGCAGCAATTCCCGCGCGCGCCGCAACCGCAACGTCAAATAATAATGCGTCGGCGTCATGCCAAGATGCTCGCGAAACAGCCGCTGCAATTGCCGCTGCGACATCCCCGCCAGCCGCGCCAATTCCTCCCGCGACAACGGCTCTTCTATGTTGTTCTCCATCAGCGAGATCACTTCGAACAGTGACTTGTTCGCCGACCCCAGCCGCGCGACCAACGGCATGCGTTGCTGCGCATTAGTATCGCGAACATGCTCCACGATGAACTGCTCCGCAATCTGCGTGACCTTCGCTGACCCCACGCGCGTAGCGATCAGGTTCAACATCATGTCGAGTGGCGCAACACCTCCCGTGCATGTCACGCGATCCCGATCGATCACGAATAGTTCTTTGAGAAAGCGTGTTTCCGGAAATTCCTCTTTCAACGCCGACATGTTTTCCCAATGGATCGCACATGCATATCCAGCGAGCAAACCGGCGCGAGCCAACGCATAAGTTCCCGTGCACAGACTGCCGAGCACACTGCCAAGCCGGGCAAAACGGCGTAAGGCGGCCAGGTGCGCAGGCGTGGTTTCGCGCTGGACGTCGATGCCGCCGACCACGAACACAATATCCGGAAGCCCCACGCATTCGACCGGTCCGGTATCGACGGAGAGGCCATTGCTTGCCGCCACAGGACCACCGTCCGGGCTTACGATCGACCACGTGTACAACTTCTGCCCGGTCAGGTAGTTCGCCATGCGCAGCACTTCGATGGCGTTGGTGAACGCGATCATCGTGAAGTTAGGCAGCGGCATGAACGCGAAATGCGCCAGCGACGCGGTTCGGTCGGGGGACATGGAGGAAGGAATCCTTCGAATCTAGTGAGGCTATGTCGTGGGGACACGACTATGGACATTTTGTAGATGTTTGCAACATGCATGCCATCAGGCTAAACCCTATCGGCACTGAAGCTTACGGCCGCGTAAGCGCTTGGCGACGCACCGCGAAGGGGATCGAAACCTCATTGAGCACCGCACGTGAGCGGAAATTGTCCGCTGCGGTGCAGCATCGAATTTGCGTTTGAGCGTGGCGCGCGACGACTTGTGTAAAACGGACGTCGATGTCGGAAAAGGCCAAGAACACGTCTAAATTCATAAATTGGCGCGTGGGGTGAAAGTCAAGAATAGACGCATCGGAAAGCGGTTCCCAGTGCGGCTGCAAGTGTCTTTGCATAAGGGCCCACAAAGCAAACCGCCTTTCCAAAAACGACTTGTCCCCGAACCCACGGATGCTTCAATGTCAAATTCCTCGACCCGCCCCGCCGCCCCTTTCTTCGAAGAACCGCTTGCCACCCGCGACGCGCCCGTGCGCAGCGCCATCCTTAAAGAGCTCGAACGCCAGCAGTCGCAGATCGAACTGATCGCGTCGGAAAACATTGTCTCGCGCGCCGTTCTCGAAGCGCAGGGTTCAGTGCTGACGAACAAATACGCGGAGGGTTATCCGGGCAAGCGGTATTACGGCGGCTGCGAATTCGTCGATGAAATCGAAACGCTTGCGATCGATCGCGTGAAACGGATCTTCAACGCGAAGTTCGCCAACGTGCAGCCGCATTCCGGCGCGCAAGCGAACGGCGCCGTGATGCTCGCGCTGACGAAACCCGGCGATACCGTCCTCGGCATGTCGCTCGATGCAGGCGGTCACCTGACGCACGGCGCCAAGCCGGCGATGTCCGGCAAGTGGTTCAACGCAGTCCAGTACGGCGTGAACCGCGAGACCATGCTGATCGATTACGAGCAGATTGAAGAACTCGCGATGCAGCACAAGCCTACTTTGCTGATCGCCGGTTTCTCGGCGTATCCGCGGGAGCTGGACTTTGCGCGTCTGCGTGCGATCGCAGACAAAGCCGGTTCGAAGCTCATGGTCGACATGGCGCACATTGCGGGCGTGATCGCCGCAGGGCGGCATCAGAATCCGGTTGAGCACGCACATGTGGTCACGTCCACCACGCACAAGACGCTGCGCGGTCCGCGCGGCGGTTTTGTACTGACCAACGATGAAGACATCGCCAAGAAGATCAATTCAGCGGTGTTCCCGGGCCTCCAGGGCGGTCCGCTGATGCATGTGATCGCTGGTAAGGCCGTGGCTTTCGGCGAGGCGCTGCAGCCCGGTTTCAAGACTTACATCGATAACGTGCTGGCGAACGCGAAAGCGCTGGGCGAAGTGCTGAAGGCCGGCGGCGTCGATCTCGTGACCGGCGGCACGGACAACCATTTGCTGCTCGTCGACCTGCGCCCGAAGGGCTTGAAGGGCAACCAGGTCGAGCATGCGCTGGAACGCGCCGGGATTACTTGCAACAAGAATGGCATCCCGTTCGATCCGGAAAAGCCGACGGTCACCTCAGGTGTGCGCCTCGGCACGCCGGCCGGCACCACGCGTGGTTTTGGCGTGGCAGAGTTCCGTGATATCGGCCGCCTGATCGTGGAAGTGTTCGACGCCCTGCGCGACCACCCCGAAGGTCACGCGGAGACCGAACACCGCGTGCGCCGCGAAATCTTCGCACTGTGCGAACGCTTCCCTATTTATTGATCGCGTCCTCCTTTTCCGGAGCAAGAGATGAGCACACTTCACGACAGCAGCATCATCATCGATGGCCTGAACATCTCGAAGTTCGAGCCGTCGGTGTTCGAGGACATGAGAAAGGGCGGCGTGACCGCAGTGAACTGCACGGTATCGGTCTGGGAGAGCTTTCAGAAGACCGTGGACAACATTGCCGAAATGCGTCAAATGATCCGTGAGCACAGCGACATTCTCACGCTCGTACGCACGACGGACGACATTCGCCGGGCAAAGAAAGAGAACAAGACGGGCATCATTTTTGGTTTCCAGAACGCGCATGCGTTCGAAGACAACCTGGGTTATATCGAAACATTCAAGCAGCTTGGCGTGAACGTGGTGCAGCTTTGCTACAACACGCAGAACCTGGTGGGCACCGGTTGTTATGAGCGCGATGGCGGTCTCTCGGGCTTCGGCCGCGAAGTGATCCAGGAAATGAATCGCGTTGGCATCATGGTCGACCTGTCGCACGTGGGCGGCACGACGTCTTCCGAAGCCATCACCTTCTCGAAGAAGCCAGTGTGTTATTCGCATTGCTGCCCGTCTGGCCTGAAAGAACACCCGCGCAACAAGTCCGATGAGCAACTCAAGGAAATTGTTGATGCAGGCGGTTTCGTTGGCGTGACGATGTTCGCGCCGTTCCTGAAGCGCGGTCCGGATGCGACGGTCGAAGACTACCTTGAGGCGATCGAGTACGTGGTCGACCTGATCGGCGAAGACAACGTGGGCATTGGCACGGACTTCACGCAAGGCTATAGCACGGAATTCTTCGACTGGATCACGCATGACAAGGGTCGTTATCGTCAATTGACGAACTTCGGCAAGGTCGTGAATCCAGAAGGTATCCGAACCATTGGCGAATTCCCGAACCTGACCGCCGCGATGGAACGCGCGGGCTGGGGCGAGTCGCGCATCAAGAAAATCATGGGCGAGAACTGGGTGCGCGTGTTCGACAGCGTCTGGAACGTCTGATCCGGCTCACTCAATAAAATAGGAACTCACACGATGCAACCGCAACTGCCTATTGACGTCGATCCGGAAACTGGCGTCTGGACGACTGACTCGCTGCCCATGCTCTACGTGCCGCGTCATTTCTTCACGAACAATCATTTGGCCGTTGAAGAAGCGCTGGGCCGCGAAGTGTATGCGAAGAGCCTTTACACGGCGGGTCACAAGTCGGCGTATCACTGGTGCGATAAAGAAGCCAAGCAGCATGGCATCAGCGGCATGGCGGTGTTCGAACATTATCTGAAGCGCCTGTCGCAACGCGGCTGGGGTTTGTTCTCGATTGTTGCAAGCGACCCGGCGACCTCGACAGCCACCGTGCATCTGCATAACTCGTCATTCGTGCTCGCGCAGCCGGGCAAGGAAGGCAAGCTTTGCTACATGTTTGCCGGCTGGTTTTCCGGCGCAATGGACTGGGTCAACGACACGGCGCCCGAAGGCACCAAGAAAGGCCCGAAGTCATTTTCGGTTGAGACGCAATGCGCGGCTGAAGGGCATTCGCATTGCGTGTTTGAAGTGACACCGCTGGCAGCGTAGACGAGTAATAAAGCAGCGTAGTACATAGATAATTCCGAGGTCGACCGCGATGCGTTACCCCAACCTTTTCAAGCCTCTTACGCTGAACAAGCTGACCTTGCGCAATCGCATTGTCAGCACCGCGCACGCGGAGGTCTATGCGGAACCAGGCGGTTTGCCCGGTGATCGGTATATCCGTTATTACGAAGAAAAGGCCAAGGGCGGTGTGGGCCTCGCTGTATGCGGCGGCTCGAGCCCGGTATCTATCGATAGTCCGCAAGGTTGGTGGAAGTCGGTGAATCTCTCGACCGACAAGATCATTGATCCGCTCGCGCGTCTGGCCGAAGCCATGCACAAGCATGGCGCGAAGATCATGATCCAGGCGACCCACATGGGACGTCGTACCGCGTATCACGGCGAGCATTGGCCGCACTTGATGTCGCCGTCAGGCGTGCGTGAACCGGTGCATCGCGGCAACGCCAAGATCATTGAAGTAGAAGAAATCAAGCGCATCATTACCGACTTCGCCGCGGCGGCGAAGCGCATAAAAGATGCGGGCATGGACGGCGTCGAAATCTCGGCGGCGCATCAGCATTTGATCGACCAGTTCTGGAGTCCGCGCACGAATTTTCGTACCGATGAATGGGGCGGCTCGCTCGAAAACCGTCTTCGTTTTGGTAACGAAGTGCTCAAGGCCGTGCGTGAAGCGGTGGGTCCGGATTTCTGCGTCGGCCTGCGCATGTGTGGCGATGAGTTCCACGAAGACGGTCTCGATCACACGCAGCTGAAAGAGATTGCGCAGTCGATGTCGGAGTCGGGCTTGATCGACTACATCGGCGTGATCGGTTCCGGCGCGGACACGCACAATACGCTCGCGAACTGCATGCCGCCCATGGCGCTGCCGCCCGAGCCGTTCGTGCATCTTGCTGCGGGCATCAAGTCAGTGGTGAAGCTGCCGGTGATGCACGCGCAAAGTATTCGCGACGCAGGACAAGCCGAGCGCTTGCTGGAGTCGGGCATGATCGACCTGGTCGGCATGACGCGCGCGCAGATCGCCGATCCGCACATGGTCATCAAGATCCGCGATGGCCGCGAAGACGAGATCAAGCAGTGCGTCGGCGCAAATTATTGTATCGACCGGCAGTACAACGGTCTGGACGTGCTGTGCGTGCAGAACGCGGCGACATCGCGCGAAGAAACCATGCCGCACGTGATCGAAAAATCGCGTGGGCCGAAGCGCAAGGTCGTGGTGGTGGGTGCGGGTCCTGCGGGACTTGAAGCGGCACGGGTCGCGAAATCGCGGGGGCATGACGTCGTATTGTTCGAGAAGAACGAATACGTGGGCGGTCAGATCATGCTGGCGGCGAAGGCGCCGCAGCGCGAGCAGATGGCGGGCATCGTGCGCTGGTTCGACATGGAAACAAAGCGTCTTGGCGTCGATCGCCGGCTGGGTGTGGCCGCCGACGAAAAGATGATCATGGCTGAGAAGCCGGACATTATCGTGCTGGCTACGGGCGGATTGTCGTTCACGCAGCAAGTGCCGGCGTGGGGCGTTGAGGAAGGTCTTGCGGTGAGTTCGTGGGACATCCTTTCGGGCAAGGTCGAGCCGGGTAAGAACGTGCTGGTCTATGACGGCGTGAGCATGCAGGCAGGCGCGGGCGTGGCGGACTTCATGGCGAGCCGCGGATCGAACGTTGAAATCGTGACGCCGGACGTCAAGGTCTCGGACGATGTGGGCGGCACGACCTTCCCGATTTTCTATCGACGTCTGTATGCGCAAGGCGTGATCGCCACGCCGAACTACTGGCTCGACAAAGTGTATGAAGAAGACGGCAAGAAGATCGCTGTGATCCGCAACGAGTACACGGAAGAGCAGGAGGAGCGCGCGGTCGATCAGGTGGTGATCGAGAACGGTATCGTGCCCAATGACGAGCTCTACTGGAAGCTCAAGCCGGAGTCGTTGAATCGCGGCCAGATCGATGTGCACAAGCTCTTCGCTTCCGAACCGCAACCGTCCCTGAGTGAAGAACTGGGCAACGGCCGCTTCCTGCTGTTCCGCGTAGGCGACTGCATCTCCATGCACAACATTCACGGCGCGATCTACGACGCGCTGCGCCTCGTCAAGGACTTCTGATAATGAGCCCGGTGTTTGTCATTACCGCGTTGTTGTGGTTGTCGGTGGCGGGTCTGGCATTTGCACTGTTCAAGCGTGCAGCGTATTGGCGTGAAGGCCGCGCAACCGCTGCCGGTGCTTACGGCTGGGGCAACTTGCTGTCGATTCCGAAGCGCTATTTCGTCGATCTGCATCATGTGGTGGCACGCGATCCGTACATTGCGAAGACGCACGTGGCGACAGCCGGTGGTGCGATTGCTGCAATGGCGCTCGTGTTCCTCAACTACGGGCTGGCTATCTATTCACCGTGGCTCGACAAGCTGATTTTTCTAGCGGCGTTGATCATGCTCGTGGGCGCTGTATTTGTATGGCGTCGCCGGCATGGAGCGAAGGCGGTGCCGGCGCGTTTGTCGCGTGGTCCTTGGGATAGCCTGCCGTTGCTGCTGGGTTCGTTCGCCCTCGGACTTGTGTTGTTTATCGTATTGCCCGCTGCGGCCATGTCAGGTGCATTGGCGATCATCGTCGCGTTGCTGATTGCAGCAGGTGCGTTCACGATGACATTCGGCGCGGCCCGTGGCGGTCCGATGAAACACGCGATGGCAGGGTTGTTGCATCTCGCGTTTCATCCCCGGCAGGAGCGCTTCACTGGACGCAGCCACGAGCATGACGTCGTCCCACCGACCGCGCTCAAGATGCCCGTGCTCGACGCAAAGGAATATGGCGTTGGCAAGCCGGTTGAGTTTCGATGGAACCAGTTACTGAGTTTCGATGCCTGCGTGCAATGCGGCAAGTGCGAAGCGGCGTGTCCGGCGTTCGCGGCGGGTCAGCCGCTGAACCCGAAGAAGCTGATCCAGGATCTGGTGACCGGCATGGTCGGCGGAACCGATGCTGCGTATGCAGGCAGCCCGACGCCCGGCATCCCGCTCGGCAAGCATTCGGGCGCACCGTCGAAGCCGCTGATTTCCACGATGATCGAAGCGGACACGATCTGGTCCTGCACCACCTGCCGCGCGTGCGTTCAAGAGTGCCCGATGCTGATCGAGCATGTGGACGCTATCGTGGATATGCGTCGGAATCAGACGCTGGTCGAAGGCATCGTGCCGGGTAAGGGTCCCGAAACACTGGCCAACTTGCGCGAGACGGGTAGCGCGAATGGCTTCGATATCGGCGCGCGATACGACTGGGCCGTGGACCTGCAAGTGCAGGTCGCACAGCTGGGACGTCCGGTCGATGTGCTGCTGATTGCAGGCGAAGGTGCGTTCGACATGCGCTATCAGCGCTCCCTGCGCGCACTGGTCAAGGTGCTGAACAAGGCCGGTGTCGACTATGCGGTGCTCGGCGGCGTAGAAACGGATACCGGTGACACGGCACGTCGTCTCGGCGATGAAGCCACGTTCCAGCAACTGGCGACGCAACTTATCGCGACCCTTTCGCAGTATTCGTTCAAGAAGATTGTTACCGCCGATCCGCACGTGATGCATAGCCTGCGTAATGAATATCGCGCGTTGGGTGGTTTGTACGAAGTGCAGCATCACACGTCACTGATCGCTGAGCTGGTCGCCAGCGGCAAGCTCACGCCGGCCGCCGAAAGCGCGCTCGCCGCAGGCAAGACCGTCACGTATCACGACCCGTGCTATCTCGGCCGATACAACGGCGAGACGGAAGCGCCGCGCACCTTGCTTAAATCGATCGGCATCAAGGTCGTCGAGATGGAACGCAACGGCATGCGTGGCCGATGCTGCGGCGGTGGCGGCGGCGCGCCGCTCACGGACATCCCCGGCAAGCAGCGCATTCCCGACATCCGTATCAATGACGCCCGCGCGATCAACGCGGAGATTGTCGCGGTCGGATGCCCGAATTGCACGGCGATGCTGGAAGGCGTAGTAGGTACCCGGCCGGAAGTGCTGGACGTGGCTGAACTCGTTGCAGCGGCGCTGGAGTAAGCAATGAATACGATCAAACGAATTGATCCGCGCCGGCCGTTTTCCATCACGGCAGAAGGGCTCAAGCGCATTACGCTGGGTTTTATCGGCGTGGCGGGAGACGCTCAAACGGGCGCCTTGGGTGGGCATCGTGACCAGGCGAAGCCGCGCCGTACGACTTCAGCCGCGCAACGTTCCTTGCTCGTGGCCGCACACAGTGACCGCGGATCGCTGGATGACCACGCGCGCCAGACGCTTGCGGCAGCGGCGTTACTCGCGGACCCGGCAACGCAAGTCGTATTGCTTGTGCTTGGCGAATTGAAGGACGACGCGGCTGCGCTCGGCGCGGACAAAGTGATCGAGATGGCGTCATTCGATCGTCGCGCATTCGCCCCCGATGCCGCTCTGAACGCGCTCGCCGCGTGCGTTGCGGCGTACTCGCCCGCGCATGTTTTCCTCCCCGATAACGCAACCGGCGATGGCGATCTCGGTCGCCGATACGCGGCACAAGCGAAGGCATCAATGGCAGCGCATGTGGTCGAAATAGACGCTACGCACGTTGCGGTTTATGCCCAGGCGCGCAAGGCGTTTGCCGTGCGTTCGCTGCCCGATGTGATCCTGCTGGCCCCGAATGCCGTCGATGCAAGATTGCCGTTTGTCGGCGCGGGAGATCGTGTAGCGGCTGAGCAGTTTTTTGCTGAAAGCCATACGCTCGATGCGAGTCGCTACAAAGACCTGGGCATCGAAGAAATCGATGCTGCTCAAGTCGCGCTTGAGGAAGCGGATTTCATTGTGTCGGCGGGGAATGGCGTGACCGATGTTCCAGCGTTCGAGCGGCTTGCCAGCACGGTAGGCGCTGCAATTGGCGCAAGCCGGGTTGCAGTGGACGATGGCAAGTTCCCACGCGACAAACAGATCGGGGCAACGGGCAAGACGGTCGATGCCAGCATCTACATTGCGTTCGGTATCTCGGGCGCGGTGCAGCACTTGCAGGGCATCAAGGACTGCCGTCACGTGATTGCGGTGAACCTGGACGCGAGTGCGCCCATCGCAAAACGCGCGAACCTGACGATCATCGGCGACGCGCAGGAAACGATTGCAGCGCTGACCGATGCCGCCGCGGCTGCGCGAATCGCGCGTGCCAATCCGGGCTCGCTAACAGCGTCCGGAGGCAGCGCCGCGAGTGCAGCGAAGCTCGAAGGAGCGCTCGCATGAACAACGCTCCGACCACGAACCGCCTGAACAAGATCGCCGTCCTCGTCTCGGTCGGCCGTCACCCGGTGAGCGGAACGGCGCGCTACAGCCGCAATGACGCCGCCGCGCTGACCTTGGCCACGCGCCTCGCCGCCCAGCATCGAGCCACGCTCGACGTGTTGCACGCAGGCGATTCAACCAATCCCGCATTGCGAGAATATCTCGCGTTAGGCGCTGCGAAAGTGGAAGTGCTGGCCGTAGCCGCAGGCGATGAAATCGCCCCGGCGCTGACCGCGCGCTTGAAGGGTTACGACCTTGTATTGACCGGCACGCGCGCGGAAGGGACCGCCGACAGCGGCATGCTGCCGTACAAGCTCGCTGATTCACTGGGCTTCGCGCTGCTTGCATCGGCAGTGGATATCGACGTTGAAACCGATCACATCACCGTCCGGCAATTCCTGCCGAAAGGATTGCGTCGCCGCGTGCAGGCAAGCTTGCCTGCCGTCGTCGCCGTGCATCCCATGGCGAACGCCACGCCGCGATACGCGTACGCAAAGTTGCGCGAAGGCGCGGTCGAACCGGTGCTCGTGAGCGGCGCTGGCCCGGCAGAAAGCACCGCCTGGACGATCAAGCCCGCGACGGCCAAACCCGTGCGGCTCGCGGCGGCTGAAAAGCGTTCGGGCCATGCGCGCATGCTCTCGGCCACGACTACGGAAAGCCGGGGCGGCAGCGTCGTAATTGAAGGGACTTCCGTCGAAAAAGCACAAGTGATCCTGGCGTATTTGCGCGAGCATCAACTCGTCGATTACTGATTTGCGACACGAAAATTCCTGCACGATTCCCGCACGTTAAGGTCGGGCGGGGCACCAAAACACGGAGTACACGATGAAAGTTTCCGCAGACGTTCGCGCAATGATCGAACGCCGCAAGAAGGGTCACACGCTGGAAGCGCCGTTCTACGCGAGCGAGGAAATCCACGCACTGGACATGGATGCGATCTTCCGGCGGCACTGGATCCAGGTCGCGGTCGAGCCGGACGTGCCGGAAGCCGGCGACTACATGACGGTGGAACTCGGCAACGACTCCATCCTGATCGTGCGCGACGACGACATGCAGATCCGCGCGTTTCACAACGTATGCCGGCATCGCGGTGCGCGTTTGTGCAGCTCGGAGAAGGGCTCGCTAGGCAATATTGTGTGCCCGTATCACAGCTGGACTTACAACCTGAATGGCGACCTGATGTTCGCCGAACACATGGGCGAGCAGTTCGACAAGTGCAAGCACAGCCTCAAGAAGATCCATCTCGAGAATCTCGCGGGACTGATTTTTGTCTGTCTCGCCGAAACGCCGCCAGCGGACTTCGCTGTATTGCGCGCTTCAATGGAACCGTATTTGTTGCCGCACGGCCTGGCCGATTGCAAGGTGGCCGCCTCTATCGACATCATCGAAAAGGGCAACTGGAAGCTCACGATGGAGAACAATCGCGAGTGCTATCACTGCGTGGCGAACCATCCTGAACTGACCATCTCGCTGTACGAATATGGCTTCGGTTATCAGCGTTCCGCGGACAACGAAGAAGCCATGGCGGCCTTCGACAAGACCGTTGAAGAACGCACGCAGCAATGGGAAGCGATGAACCTGCCGTCGAAGGAAATCGACCGGCTGGCTGACCTGGTCAGCGGCTTCCGCACGCAGCGTTTGCCGCTCGATCGCAGCGGTGAATCGCAAACGATGGACGCCAAGGTGGCGTCGAAGAAATTGCTTGGCGGTTTTCAACAAGCCGATCTCGGCGGCCTCTCGTTCTGGACGCAACCGAATTCATGGCATCACTTCATGAGCGATCACATTGTGAGCTTCTCGGTGATCCCGCTGTCGGCGGGCGAGACGCTGGTTCGCACAAAATGGCTCGTGCATAAGGACGCGAAAGAAGGCATTGACTACAACGTCGACAACCTGACCGCCGTCTGGCGCGCGACGAACGACCAGGACCGTGCGCTGGTGGAATTCTCGCAACTCGGCGTGACGAGCAGCGCGTATGAACCGGGTCCGTATTCGCCGTTCACGGAAGGCCTCGTGGAGAAATTCTGCGAGTGGTACATAGGCCGGCTCGACGACTACGCGAGCACCCCGGATGAAGTGAACGCGAGCACGCACGGCGAGAAAGTCGTCTCGTTTAAACGCTAAGTTCAAGCGCTCACTCATCCAGCAAACAACGTCGCACTCAAAGCTACAGCGGAGAAACAGATGATGCGCGATCAGGCGACGTTCGAGCCTGCCCCAAACCGGGTGACTCAGCCGGAGTTCTGGGGCACGCTTCCCGCCCGTTGGGATAGCGATACCGACGAGACGCTCGTCTGCTGCCACGTTCGTCAGGAAACGCACGACGTGAAGAGCTTTTTCTTTCGTGCGCCAAATGAACGGACCTTCGTTTTCGAGCCGGGTCAGTTCATTACGCTCGAGCTGGAGATAGACGGGGAATCGATTAATCGCTGCTATACGATCTCCTCGCCGCCGACGCGTCCCCACACCATTTCCATTACGGTGAAGCGCGTGCCCGGTGGCAAGGTGTCGAACTGGCTGCACGACAATCTTCAGACAGGTGGCAAGGTTCGCGTGCTGGGACCGGCCGGCGAGTTCACGTGCGCGCGGCATCCGGCGCGCAAGTTCCTGTTTTTGTCGGCGGGATCGGGTGTCACGCCGTTGATGTCCATGAGCCGCGCGCATCACGAACTCGGCGAGGATCGCGACATCGTGTTCGTGCATAGCGCCCGCACGCCCGATGACATCATCTTCGCGCGCGAGCTCGACCTGATTGCGTCGAACCAGACGAACTTCCGCACGGCGTTCGTATGCGAACGAGTCGGCGCGCGGACGAACTGGCCGGGCGTGACGGGTTTCCTCACGCTGCCTTTGCTCAAGCTCGTCGCACCGGATTTTCTGGAGCGGGAAATCTTTACCTGCGGTCCCGCGCCGTACATGAAAGCGGTGCGCGATCTGTTGGCGGAAGGTGGCTTCGACACCACGCATTATCACGAGGAAAGCTTCTCCTTCGAGACGATTTCGGAAGTCGCGGCGCAACTGACGACGGCTCATGTCACCGATGCATTGCAATCGACTGAGGCATTTGCGGAGATGCGCGAAAGCGCGGTTGGCTTTGACCTCTCGCCTGAGATCGCCCCTGCACCGGTAGAGACCACGTTCAAGGTAAGTTTTGCCAAGAGCAATCGCGAGATCGAATGCGGCAGCACGCAGCATGTTCTGGATGCAGCCAAGAAATCGGGTGTGCGCTTGCCGGCATCGTGTACGCAAGGCATGTGCGGTACCTGCAAGGTCAAGCTGCTATCGGGTGAAGTCGAGATGAAGCATAACGGCGGTATTCGCCAGCGCGAGATCGATCAGGGCATGGTGCTGTTGTGCTGCAGCAAGCCGCTGACCGACCTTGTCGTCGATAAGTAGGGTATTCATCAGGGCCGGCGACGCACCCGGATTAAAGGAGGTCGCATCCAGACAACTGGGTGTCGAAAAATAACCAGTCGGCGTATTTCTGGCCGGTGATTCTAAAGCCTCAATGGTGAGGACCGCAAAGGGGAGTACGACAATGAGACTGATCAAAAAACTGCTTGTTTTAAGCACCTTAAGTGCTGCGCTGGCTGCAACCAGCGCGGGTGTAATTGCCGCCGACGCGAAACCGACCATCAAGATCGGTTACGTGGAAGGCTGGGACGACAGCGTCGCGACATCGAACGTGGCGGCTCAGATCATCGAGAAGAAGCTGGGCTATCCGGTGCAACTCGTACCGGTCGCGGCCGGCGTGATGTGGCAGGGCGTGGCGCGCGGCGACCTCGACGCTACGCTTTCAGCGTGGTTGCCGGTCACGCACGGCGCGTACTGGGAAAACTTCAAGACGAAGGTCGTCGATCTCGGCACCAACTTTCCTGACGCGAAGATTGGCCTGATCGTGCCGGAAAATGCCGACGTGACGAGCCTGACGGATCTGGAAGCGAAGAAAGACGAATTCGGTGGCCGCATTGTCGGCATCGATGCTGGTGCGGGCGTGATGTCGAAGACGAGTGAAGCGATCAAGGCATACGGTCTGGACTACACGTTGATGCCGAGTTCGGGCAGCGCGATGACGGCGGAACTGGCGCGTTCGGAAAACGCCAAGAAGCCGATCATTGTGACGGGCTGGAAACCGCACTGGATGTTCGCGAAGTACAAGCTGAAATTCCTGGAAGATCCGAAGAAGGTGTTCGGTGAAGCCGAGCACGTGGACAGCGTGATCAATCCGGGCCTGGAGACCAAGGCGCCTACCGTGGTTGCTTTCCTGAAGAAGTTCCAATGGAAACCGGGCGAAATCGACAGCGTGATGCTCGCCACCACGAACGGCGCGAAGCCGGCCGCTGCTGCGGACGCGTGGGTGAGCGCACATGGCGATCGTGTGTCTAGCTGGACGGCAAATTAAAGGTCTCTTGCCAATGCTTTAGCTTCAACGAAACAACGCCGCTTTTTAGCGGCGTTGTTTTATTTTAGAGCCTCTTTTATGAGGCTCTATTTCAAGGGCCAATTACAGCACCACGGTCCGGTCGCCGTTGATAAACACGCGCCGTTCAATGAAGGCCTTCACCGCACGCGCAAGCGTGATGCATTCCACATCGCGCCCGGTCGCCAGCAGTCGCTCCGGTTTGTACGAGTGATCCACGCGCTCGACCACTTGCTCGATGATCGGACCTTCGTCGAGGTCATCGGTCACGAAGTGAGCCGTTGCACCGATCAGCTTCACGCCACGCGTATGCGCCTGGTGATAAGGTTTTGCGCCTTTGAATCCGGGCAAGAACGAGTGATGGATATTGATCGCACGCGCGGCCAGTTTGCGGCTCGTCTCGCCTGACAATATCTGCATGTAGCGCGCGAGAATCATCAACTCAGCGCCGGACGACTCGAACAAATCGAGCAGTTGCGCTTCCTGTTGCGGCTTGGTGTCTGCAGTGATCGGAAGATGGTGGAACGGCAGGCCGTGCTGCACGGCAAGCGGTTCGAAATCGCGATGGTTCGAGCCGATCCCGACAATGTCCATCTTCAGCTCGCCCATGCGCCAGCGGAACAACAGGTCCGCGAGACAGTGTTCGAGTTTCGACACCATGATCAGCACCTTCGGCCGCGCAGCCACGTTGTGGATCGCCCACGTCATGGAGAAACGCTCGGCAATAGGCGTGAATTCCTGCTGCAACGCGGCGATCTGCAGCGTTTCATCGTGGTCCACGCCGTGGAAAACACAGCGTACGAAGAAGCGCTGGCTGAGGTCGTCGTCGAAGACGGTGAGTTCATCGACGTAACACTGGTGCCGGTCAAGGAAGCCGACCACGGCGGCGACTTGTCCTGCCGCACTGGGGCAAGCTACCGTGAGCACGAGTTGATGAGAAAGAGTTTCAGTATCGATGCTGCCGGCCATGCGGTTCTCCACTATGCGAATGGCAGCGCCGCGAACGCAGCGCGCATACGTTGCAGTAGAACAAATTGCATGGGGCGGCGGCTAGAAGCTAAACGCCGTGACGCTGGTATCGGAGCGTCAGGTGAGGGCCTGGCTGAATTCAGGCGGCCACGCCGCATTCAGCCAGCAGCCAGTCGCGAAACGCACAGACGGTCAAAGTCTGCGCGCGTGGTGCATTCAAAAGATAGCCGCCGCCGGTCGTGACCGGCGTGTCGAACAACTGGATCAGTTGACCGCTTGCAACGAGTTCATCGACCAGCGGTTCCCAGCCAAGCGCCACGCCCTGACCCATGATTGCCGCGTGCGCAACAAAGCCATAGCTATTGAACGTGATGCCGCGATGCGCAGGCGGCGCTGCCAGTCCATGCGCCGCGAACCAGCCATGCCACGACAGCCAGCGCTCCGGATTCGTCGGCTCCAGGTGCAGCAGCGGCAGGCTAACGAGGTCCGACGGGGCACCGGGTTTGCCATGTCGCGCGAGGAACGCAGGGCTGCATACGGGCGTGACCCGCTCGGGAAATAGTTTGACCGTTCCACGTCCGGCCCAGTCGGTTGCCGCATCGCCGAAACCGATCACGATATCCGCATGATCGTGATCAGCGGCGAGCACGTCCTGCGCCGTGGTGATCCTGACGTCCACATCGGGCATCAGCGCCTTGAATTGCGAGAGGCGCGGCATCAGCCAATACGTCGCGAAGCCGAAGTCCGTGAGGAGCTTGAGCGAGCGTTGCGCTGGAGTCGCGTGCCGCGCCCGGATGTCGTTGGTGGCAACGCGGATGGTGTCGAGGCTCTGGCGTACGGCTTCGAACAGGCGCACGCCGTCCTCGGTAAGCGTCACGCCCCGGTGCCCGCGCTCGAATAGAGCGGCGCCGAGGTTTTCTTCGAGTTGCACCACGCGCTGGCTGACCGCCGGCTGCGTGGAGCCCAGCTCGCGGGCGGCCGCGGTGAAGCTGGCGAGACGCGCGGCGGACTCGAACATCGACAGCGCCTGCATAGGCGGCAAACGATCCTGTCTCGACATAAGTCCCCCTTATGAGCTCATAACGTTTTGCTCTCTTCACAGCGGCTAAATGAACGGCAATAGTGATGTGCGGCAGGGATCGTCCACCGCACGACGCCCGTGCCCCGTCACCTTCCTGATTCTATTCGAGCCTTGCCCCGATGCTTAAACGCAAACCAAATATCCTTATTCTGATGGCTGATCAAATGACCCCGTTCGCGTTGTCGGCGTACGGCCATCACGTAACGAAAACGCCGAACATGGACGCGCTCGCGGCCCGTGGCGTGGTCTTCGACTCAGCGTATTGCGCGAGTCCGCTCTGCGCGCCGTCGCGCTTTTCATTCTTGTCGGGCAAATTGCCCTCGGCAATAGGCGCCTACGATAACGCCGCCGAATTTCCCTCGCAAACATTAACGTTCGCCCACTACCTGCGCGCGGACGGGTATCGGACGATCCTCTCGGGGAAGATGCACTTTTGCGGCCCGGATCAATTGCACGGTTTCGAGGAACGCCTGACCACCGACATCTATCCTGCGGATTTTGGCTGGACGCCGAACTGGGACGACTTCGAGACGCGCCCGAGCTGGTATCACAACATGAGTTCCGTGATCGACGCGGGGCCCTGCGTGCGCACCAATCAACTCGACTTCGACGACGAAGTGACCTACACCACGCGCCAGAAGTTATTCGACATCGCGCGTGAGCGGCAAGCCGGGAAAGATGACCGGCCGTTTTGCGTGGTGGCGTCGCTTACGCATCCGCATGATCCGTACGCGATCCCGCAGAAATACTGGGACATGTACCGCGACGAAGACATTGAAATGCCGGCGTACCGCGACACGCTGGACGCAGCCGATCCGCATTCGAAGCGCCTGCGTTATGTGTGCGAGACCGACAAGACGCCGCCGACGGACCAGCAGATCCGCAACGCCCGCCACGCGTATTACGGTGCGATTTCTTACGTCGATGCGCAATTCGGCGCGATCCTCGAAGCGCTCGATCAAGCAGGAATGGCCGACGACACCATCGTGATCGTGACATCCGATCATGGCGAGATGCTCGGCGAGCGTGGCCTTTGGTACAAGATGACGTTCTTCGAGGGCGGCTGCCGCGTGCCGTTGATCGTGCACGCGCCGGGCCAATTCAAGGCGGCGCACGTGAGCGCTTCCGTCTCGCATCTCGACTTGCTGCCGACGCTCGTGGAACTGGGCCGTGACGCGCCGCGATCCACATGGCCCGATACGCTCGATGGCCGCAGCCTCGTGCCGCATCTGCGCGGCGAGCCGCAGGCACACGATGAAGCTATTGGCGAGTACCTGGCCGAAGGTGCAATCGCGCCGATCGTGATGCTGCGCCGCGGCGACTTCAAGTTCATCCACACGCCCTCGGACCCCGACCAGCTTTACAACGTGACAGCCGATCCACTCGAACGCACCAACCTCGCGATGCTGCCGGAACACGCAGCAAGGGTCGCGGCTTCGCGTGAGGAGATCGCGGCGCGATGGGATCTCGACGCGTTGCGCGAAGAGGTTGTGCAGAGCCAGCGGCGCCGGCAATTTCATTTCGAAGCGACCACGCAAGGCCGTATTGAATCATGGGACTGGCAGCCATCGGTCGATGCCAGCCAACGTTATATGCGCAATCACATCGACCTCGACACGCTCGAAGCCATGGCGCGTTTTCCCGCAGTCACGCGCTAAAGCACACGCTGCTCGATCGAGATCAGAACAACACTACCCACAGGAAGCCAACATGAAAAAGCCCTTAAAACACGCTCTATTCTGCATTGCGGCACTCTGCGCGTCCAATGGGCCGGTGGTCGCGGCCGAGCCTCAAAGCTGCCAGCAGGTGAAGATGGCCGACCCGGGCTGGACCGACATCGATGCCACCAACGCCATGGCCGGCGTTGTGCTGAAAGCGCTCGGCTACAAGCAGAGCGTCTCGAACCTGTCGGTGCCGATCACGTATCAGGGCTTGAAGAAAGGTCAGGTCGATGCGTTCCTGGGTAACTGGATGCCCGCGCAAGGGCCGATGGTCAAACCGTTCGTCGATGAGAAATCGATCGACGTGGTTCATCCGAACCTGACCAACGCGAAGTTCACGCTGGCCGTGCCTGACTACGTGGCTGCAGCGGGCGTGCATACCTTCGCTGACTTGCAGAAGAACATGGACAAGTTCGACGGCAAGATCTACGGCATTGAACCGGGCGCGCCGGCGAATCAGAACATCAAGAAGATGATCGATGAGAAGGCCTTCGGACTGAATGGCTGGAGGCTGGTGGAGTCGAGTGAGACCGGCATGTTGACGCAAGTCGAACGCTCCGTGCGCGACAAGAAATGGATCGTGTTCCTTGCCTGGGAGCCGCACCTGATGAACACGAAGTTCCATCTCACCTACCTCGATGGCGGCGATAAATACTTCGGCGCGAACTTCGGCGGCGCAACGGTCAACACAGTCGCGCGAGCGGGTTACACGAGCGAATGCCCGAACGTGGGACGTCTCTTGAAGCAGATGACGTTTAACGTTGATTTGGAGAACGGCATCATCACCGATGTGCTTCAAAACAAGACTAACGTCGATGCCGCTGCTGCAGCGGCGCTCAAACGCAACCCCGATCTCGTGAAGGGCTGGCTCGACGGCGTTACCACAACTACGGGCGCAAATGGGTGGCAGGCTGTGCAAACCGCGCTCGGTTCCAAATAACAACGCTGGGTCGCAACTGGACAGATTTACGTCGCAAGAGGTCGAGCTTCAGCAAATATGGCCTCTTACTTTTGCAAGACTGGTGCATGTGTCTGAATTCCAAATGCATGCATCAGTGTCCATGCGTCTGATCACTGTAGTACGCCGGTCTCTGCAATTAAAAATTCGAGCGAGAAGCGTTGCGCGATGCGAATCCATCGCCGGAGCAGCGCGGACTTTGCTCGGTCCAACGAAACGTGCAAAAGCGGGTATCAGGGAGAATCAACGATGAAGAAGCGAAATGCCGTGAAGCTGGCGGCCCTGGCGTTGAGCGCAGGTGCCGTCTCTGCGCCTGCCTTGGTTCACGCGCAAAGCAGCGTGACGCTGTACGGCATCCTCGACGCCGGCATAACCTACGTCAACAACACGGGTGGCTCGCACGTCATCAAATTCGATGACGGCGTCTCCTACGGCAACCGGATCGGTTTCAAGGGCACGGAAGATCTGGGTGGCGGAATGAAGGCGATCTTCGCGCTCGAGTCCGGCTTTCATCTCGGCAGTGGCCAATACGCTTTTGGCGGTGCGGAGTTCGGCCGTCAGGCATACGTGGGCTTGCAGAACCAGTGGGGCACGATCTCCGCGGGTAACCAGCTCGACCTGACGAACGAGTTCATGGAGGGATACAACATCTCCTCGTTCGGCAGCGGCTACGCCATTCACCAGGGCGACTTCGACCGCATGAACGGCGACCGCTTGCCGAACTCGATCAAGTACATGTCGCCCGATATCAGCGGCCTCACTTTCGGCGGTTTGTATTCGTTCGGCAACGTGGCGGGCGACTTCCACGAGAAGAGCGCGTACAGCTTGGGTGCGCACTACGCACACGGCGACTTCACGGTGGGTACGGCGTATACGCGCTTGAACAATCCGAATGGAATCTACGCGTTCGACCCGTACGCGATGATCGGTACGAAGACGTTCCTTGGCCAGACCGTCGCAACGGTGAACCCCGGGACCGGCGCTGTGACCGATTTGTTCAGCAGTACCGCGTTTAACGTCGACAGTCAGGCAACCTTCGGCATTGGCACGTCGTATGCGCTGGGCAACTTGATGCTGCTGGGTAACTACACGTACACCACGATCAAGGGTTTTGGACAGTCATCGCACATGCATGTGGGTGAAGGCGGCGCCTCGTATAACTTCACGCCTTCGTTGATCCTGTACGGCGGTTATCAGTTCACGGCGTTTGAAGGCCACAAGTGGAACATGGGCTCGCTCGGGCTGCACTACTTGTTGTCCAAGCGTACCGATGTCTATCTGTCGGGCGACTACCTCAGGGCATCGAATGGCGTGAACGCGGTGATCGGCTATAGCTTTACGCCGTCGACGTCGAGCACCCAAAGCGATGTTCGTATTGGTATCCGCCACTCGTTCTAAGCGTGCTGAGGCGGCGAGCTCAGTTAGTTTGCTGCGACGGCGTCCACAACGGGCGCCGTCGCGCGCGGTGAATTACGGTCCTGACGCGGGCTTGAGCCGAACCTTGTGCGGTAGGTGCGTGAGAAGTGCGAGGGCGATTCGAAGCCGCAAGCCACGCAGACGGTCGTAATGGACATGTCGGTTTGTTGTAGTAATTCGCGGGCGCGTGCAAGGCGCAGTCCCAGATAGAAGTGGGTGGGTGTGTCTTTCATTACCGAGCAGAACAGGCGTTCCAGCTGACGTCGTGTCACGCCGATTTCCTCTGCCAGTGCATCTGGCGACAGAGGTTCTTCCATGTGTTGTTCCATCACGCCGATCACCTGGATCAGCTTGCGATTATGGATGCCGTAGCGCGCTGCGATCTGCATGCGCTGGTGGTCCGAGCGTTGGCGGATGCGGCCGAGCACGAATTGCTCGGAGACTTGGGCGGCGAGTTCGGCGCCGTGGCGGCGTCCGATCAGGTCGAGCATGAGGTCGATGGAAGCCGTGCCTCCGGCGCAGGTGATCCGCCGCGCATCGATTTCGAATAGCTCCTGGCTGACCGCGAGTGACGGATAGCGTTCCTGGAACGCCGATGCCGCTTCCCAGTGCAGTGTCACGCGCTCGTGTTTGAGGAGGCCTGCTTCGGCCAGCACGAAACTGCCTGTATCGATACCCCCTAGCGTTGCGCCTTTGCGATCCAAGCGCCTGAGCCAGTCGCGCATGTCGCAGGAGTATTGGCTTAGCGGGTTGAAGCCTGCGACTACTATGACATTGGTCGCTTCGGTAACGTTGGCGAGGGCGCTTTCTGCGTTGAGCGAGATGCCGTTGCTGGCGCAGACTGGGCCGCCGTCGAGGCTCAGGATGTGCCAGCGATAGAGTGCACCTCTGAAACGATTGGCGACGCGTAGCGGCTCGATTGCCGACATGAAGCCGATGGACGAAAACTCGGGCAGCAGCAGGAAGTGGAAGTCTTCGATGTCGGGCATTACGGAGTGGGGGCGATTTGCAATCGGACTAGCACGCTAACAAGCTGAAATTGCGGGCGCAATGGGGCCGAATCCTAGGGGGAAGGTTTTCGTTGGCACTCGGGGCGAGGAGGGGTATAGGGTTGGGTGGGTTCTGCGTTAGCGATCTGGTTCACTGCTGGGTTGCTGCTTTCCAGGTCTTCGCGGGTTTTATGTTGGCTGTTTTCTTTATCACTATTAGCCACTGCGCGTGGCGGCGCGTCATTTCTTTGTCCAAAGCGACAAAGAAACGAAGCAAAGAAAACGCTTTCACCGCTCTACCCTAAGTGTCCACAGCGTGCAGTTCCATTTCATGGGTGCCCCAAAAGCACGGTGCTCGCAAGAGCTTAAGATGTGTGAACCCCTCCTTCTCGCGAATCCTGACAGTAAAACGCTTCGCCCCGTACGCTCTCGGGCTAGCACTAGCGACTGAACCTGCCCAAGGAGCGCCCCGCGCTATCCGCGGAAAACCAACCTCCGAATTTGTACGCATGTCGAACCATTTTTTAAACCACCCAGAAATGGATCTGCAGAATGCTTAAAGCATAACCCGGCAAATAACATTGCAAACTGATAGCTAACCTGCGAAGCACCACAGCGGCAAATACGCGTGAGGCCGTGCGGGTTTCTATGGCAAGGGTGCTAGCCCGAATGGCACTTACTTAAGCCTGCAATGGAGGAGAAGACGGTGGTAAGTGCTTGAGGAGAAAGGGAGGCGGCTGATCGATAGATTGATACGATGGTTGTTACCAAGCAAACAGCGTCTCATTCCAAAG
>NZ_JBLKRU010000082.1:0-22678 GCF_047608185.1 Caballeronia eucalypticola | reverse complement strand
GGCCCGGTGTAATTTGCACTCGGCCGGATGATCTTGTTATCGATACGTTGTTCAATGATGTGAGCGCTCCAGCCCGATGTCCGCGAGATCACGAACAGCGGCGTGAACATGGCCGTGGGCACGCCCATCGCGTGATAGGAAACGGCGCTGAACCAGTCCAGGTTCGGGAACATCTTCTTCGCGTCCCACATCGTTGTTTCGAGGCGTTCGGCGACGTCGTAGAGCTTGGTGTCGCCGGCTTCTTTCGATAACTTCTTCGCGATTTCCTTGATCACCTTGTTACGCGGATCGGAGATCGTGTACACCGGATGGCCGAAGCCGATCACCACTTCCTTTGCTTCCACGCGACGACGGATATCGGCTTCCGCTTCGTCGGGCGTCTGATAACGCGATTGAATATCGAACGCAGCTTCATTCGCGCCGCCGTGCTTCGGGCCGCGCAACGCGCCAATGCCGCCGGTAATCGCCGAGTACATGTCCGAGCCCGTGCCGGCGATTACACGACACGTGAACGTCGATGCGTTGAATTCGTGCTCGGCGTAAAGAATCAGCGACGCGTGCATTGCATCGACCCATGACTTCGACGGAGGAACACCATGCAGCAAATGCAGGAAGTGCCCGCCGATGGAATCGTCATCGGTCTCGGTCTCAATGCGCCGGCCGTTATGAGAATAGTGGTACCAGTACAGCAGAATGGAGCCGAGCGAGGCCATCAGGCGGTCGGCAATATCCTTGGCACCGGCAATGTTGTGATCCTCTTTCTCAGGCAACACGGTGCCGAGCACGGAGACACCGGTGCGCATCACATCCATCGGATGAGCCGATGCGGGAATCCATTCGAGCGCGGCTTTCAGGTTCGCGGGCAAACCACGCAAACCCTTGAGCTTGGCCTTGTACGTCTTGAGTTCAGCGACGGTCGGCAGTTTGCCATGCACGAGCAGATATGCGATCTCTTCGAACTCGGAGGTGCCGGCAATATCGAGGATGTCATAGCCACGATAATGCAAATCATTGCCCGTCTTGCCGACGGTGCACAGCGCGGTATTGCCTGCTGTCACACCCGACAGAGCGACTGATTTCTTCGGTCTGAAACCGCCGGTGGCGGGTGCCTCTTTCTCTAACGTATCGCTCATTTGATTCAGTCTCCTGATTAAATTGACGCGTCACTTCGCCTGATTGAACAGGGCGTCGAGCTTGTCTTCGAAATCGTGATAACCAATGCTCGCGTACAGTTCCTCGCGCGTCTGCATGGTGTCGAGCACATTGCTTTGCGTGCCGTCGGTGCGGATCGCGCGATACACGTTCTCTGCCGCCTTGTTCATCGCGCGGAACGCTGAGAGCGGGTACAACACGATCGATACATCCACGCTGCGCAGTTCTTCGACCGTGAAAAGCGGCGTCGAACCGAACTCCGTGATGTTCGCGAGAACCGGCACCTTCACGGCATCGACGAATTGCTTGTACATCTTCAAGTCTGTCATGGCTTCGGGAAAAATCATGTCGGCGCCGGCTTCAACGCAAGCACGCGCCCGCTCAATCGCCGCTTCCAGACCTTCCACCGCGAGCGCATCCGTTCGCGCCATCACGACGAAGTTCTCATCGGTCCGCGCATCGACTGCGGCCTTCACGCGATCGGCCATTTCCTGCTGCGAGACGATCGCCTTTCCCGGCCGATGACCACATCGCTTGGCGCCGACCTGATCTTCGATATGCATCGCGCCCGCGCCCGCCTTGATCAGCGACTTGACCGTGCGTGCAATGTTGAAGGCGCTCGGACCGAAGCCTGTGTCGACATCGACCATCAGCGGCAGATCGCAGACATCGGTGATGCGGCGAACGTCGGTCAGGACGTCGTCGAGCGTGGAAATGCCGAGATCCGGCAAGCCCAGCGAGCCTGCGGATACGCCACCGCCGGACAGGTAAATCGCCTTGAAGCCCGCGTGTTTGGCAAGCAGCGCGTGATTCGCATTGATCGCGCCGACGAGTTGAAGAGGCTTTTCAGCCGCGACGGCCGCGCGAAATTTCGCGCCGGCGCTCAGTGTGGAATGTGAACTCATGGATATGTCTCCGTTGACCCGCTGATATAGGGCAAGTTGCCTGCCAGATTGGGACCCGATCTTAACGTTCTGATTTCTAAGAGATTAGACCTTCCAAGGAGGGCTCGTGGATTTCAAAAATGAAATCGGTGATTGCAAAAATGGGTTTAAACTTCGGATTTCACCGGTTCGACGATCAGTCATGAATCCACCTCCACGCATCTGGGCAGTCGGTATCAGCAAGTTGCGCGACCTGTATCGCGACATCGCGGCGGAGTACGACGGCATCGCCGATCTGCGCATTGTGCCGCTGGGCTATGAGGACGCGGTGCACGAGATCGAGAACGCGGGTGATGCGCGTCCGGACGTGGTCGTATCGGCGGGATCGAACGGGGCCTACCTGAAGGCGCGGATCAGCGTGCCGGTCGTCCTGATCAATCCCACGGGCTTCGACGTGATGCACGCGTTGGCGCGGGCGCGTCGTGAAGGCGACTCCGTTGGTCTCGTGATGCACGGCGAAACGCCGTCTGAGCTCAAGCGGTTTTTCCGCGCGTTTGGCGCAGAGGTGGAGTGCGCTTCGTATCTGTCGGCGGAAGACGCGGAGGCTTGCGTGCTCGATCTGCGCGACCGGGGTGTGCTGGCTGTTGTCGGGCCGGGACTCGTTACCGAACTGGCCGAGAAAGCAGGCATGAAGGCGGTGTTTTTATACTCGCGTGCCTCGGTTCAGGGGGCGTTTGAAACGGCGCTGGAAGTTGCGCGCGCGACGCTCGGTGAGACGCAGCGGCGCCGGCGGCTGGATCAGGTGCTGCAGCATTTGCGCGACGGCGTGATCGCGCTGACCGCCGATGGCCGCATCGAAGCATTGAGCGGCAAGATGGCCGACATGTTGCGGCTCGCGCCGTCACAAGCGGTGGGCAAGCGGTTGGCCGATCTCGCGCCGGAAGTCGCCAACGCGGTGCCGAAGGAGCCCGGCGAGTCGCTCGAAACGGTTCGGGGTGCGACGTATGTGGTGCATCGAAGTGCATGGGGCGATGCGTCGGCATCGGCGGCTTCCGGTTCGATCATCACCTTCCAGGAGTCGGTGGCGTTGCAGCGCATGGACCGCTCGCTGCGCACGCGGCAACGCGCGCCGCAACTGGTCGCGCGGTATCGGATCGAGGATCTGAGCGGGACGAGCGAAGCGATAGAACAAGTGCGCGAGCGTGCCCGGCGATATGCACGAACGGACGCCACCGTGCTCATCCGGGGCGAAAGCGGCACGGGCAAGGAACTGGTCGCGCAAGGCATCCATACGGCAAGCGCACGACGCGAGTTTGCGTTCGTCGCGCTCAATTGCGGCGCGTTTCCGGACACCTTGCTGGAAAGCGAATTGTTCGGTTACGAAGAAGGCGCGTTCACCGGTGCGCGACGCGGGGGCAAAGCGGGGCTGATTGAATCGGCGCATCGCGGCACGCTTTTCCTCGATGAAATCGGCGAGATGCCAATGCCCTTGCAAAGCCGTTTGCTGCGCGTGCTGCAGGAGCGCGAAGTGGTGCGTCTAGGGTCCACGGAACCGCTGCAAGTCGATGTGCGCGTTGTGGCCGCGACGCATCGCGGGCTGAATGAACAGGTGCAGGCGGGGCAGTTTCGGGCCGATCTTTATTATCGGCTGAATATCCTGAACCTGGTTTTGCCGCCGCTGCGTGAGCGTTCATCGGATATTGCCGGGCTGGCTGCGCAGTTGTTATCGCAGACGGGACGCGCCGTTTCCGTCGATGCGGCGCGCGGCGTGCTTGAACCGGCATTAGCGTTGCTGGTTGCGTATCGGTGGCCTGGGAACGTGCGCGAATTGCAGAACGTGATTGAGCGGATTGCGGTGGAACTGGACGAGACGCCGGGGATGCGGGTAACGCCTGAACTGCTGAGGTCGATTGCGCCGGAACTTCAAGACAGCGAATCTGCGTCGGGCCCGGAAACGCTCAAGCAGCGCAGCCGGAAAGTGGAAGCCGACGAAATTCGCGCAATGCTGGATTCCTTCGATGGCAACCGCGAGGAGGTCGCCCGGGCACTTGGCATCAGCAAGACGACGTTGTGGCGGAAGTTATCGGGAAAATGAGAGCGCGCTGCTCAACCCCGTTCCTGCACACACACCCACGGCGACACCACCACAGCCCACAGTTCGGGATTGCGCGCAGCAAGATCCTCAGCCGTCGCGGGTTCGACACGTTCGAGCAACCCGGCCGACAACCACTCGGCGACCTGCTTCGTATCGTCGCTGGCAACGGCTTCGGCGACGCTCACCAGATCGATATCGCGTGCCACTTTCAACAACACGCCGCGCGCGAAAAACCGCTGCAGTTCAGACCATTCGATTTGCGCGGTTTCGGCGAGAAGTTTGAGGTACAACGGGCTGGCGGACTGAGCGTCTTTCATAGGGGAATCACAGGCAAGTTCGAGCGACCGACATCATAAACCATCGCGCCGGACGCTCTGCCTGCTCACCCCGAAGCGCTTAGAGATCGAAGAACACAGTTTCCTTCGGCCCTTGCAAGTGAATATCGAAGCGATAAATCGTATTCGATGTCCCCGCTTCACGCTTGGCGATCAACGTGCCGCGCCGCTCCGCAGGAACTTGCGCCAGGACGTCATCGCGAGCGTTAGCGTCGGTTTCGTCGTCGAAATAAATGCGCGTATAGGCGTGCAGCAGCATGCCGCGCATCAATACGATCACATCGATATGCGGCGCCGAATCACCTCCCGTACTACCCGGCTTGACCGTGTCCACCACGAAGCGCAACTCGGGATCGGTTCCCGTGCCCACGCGCGCGAAGCCCCGAAAACCGGACTTGCGTGCCTCGGCAGTCGTGCTCACATAGCGGCCGGTGGAATCGGCCTGAATCATTTCGATGACGGCATCGCCAACGACTTTCTCTTCACCATCGAACACTTGCCCCACGATGCTGATGTGCTGCCCGGCCGATTCCCGATCGGCGATCGACGGCGTGAACAAGCTCTTCAGGTCGAAGTTGTATTGTTCGGGACACAAGCCGTAGGCGAAGTACGGTCCGACCGTTTGCGACGGCGTTTGTTTATAGACAGTCATGTTCAAGCCTCCGTCGGCGTCTGGTTCGCACCGCGCAGCACGATGTCGAACTCATAACCGAGCGCATAGCCTTCCTCGGTTGTATCGATGGAAAAGCGCGAGATCATCCGGTCGCGTGCGTGCTCCGGCGTGCCCTGGAAGATCGGGTCGAGATCGAGCAGCGGGTCGCCGGGGAAGTACATCTGCGTGACGAGACGCGAACCGAAGTAGTCGCCGAACAACGAGAAGTGAATGTGATTCGGACGCCACGCGTTCGAATGATTGCCCCACGGGTACGCGCCCGGCTTGATCGTGAGGAAGCGATACCGCCCTTCGTTATCGGTCAGGCAACGGCCGGCGCCCAGGAAGTTTGGATCGAGCGGTGCGGCGTGCTGGTCGGCTTTATGAACATAACGTCCGGCCGCGTTCGCTTGCCAGATCTCGACCAGCGTATTGCGCACCGGCCGGCCGCCTTCGTCGAGCACGCGGCCCGTCACGATAATGCGTTCGCCCAGCGGCTCGCCGTTCTTTGCGGCGTTGCGCGTGAGGTCATGGTCGAGTTTGCAGAGATCATCCGCGCCATATACCGGCACGCGCCGGTCTCTCAGGTTCTGTTTTAGCGGGATCAATGGACGCGACGGGCTGCGCAGAACCGACGACTTGTAACCGGCATGGCGATAAGGCGGGTGGGAATCCCAGTCGCGCGGGGTCAGGATGAGGGAGGGGGCAGTCGCGGGGGAGGTCACTTTTTTGTCTCCGACTTTTAAAATATGAATCAACACTTTATCGAAGTGACGAAGTTATGGAAAATGACGTTTTATGCATTCAGACATAACCAATCGTCATGGCTAAAAAACCTATGCCGTCGGTCCCGGCGGTGGCGCCGAACTCGCTGAACAAGCCTATAGCGCCGCTCGCCAACCTGACCAGCGGCAGGATTAAGTTCCGGCATCTGCAATGCTTCCTGGCAGTGACGCAATTCGGCAGCGTGCAGCGCGCCGCCGACAGCCTCTCGATCACGCAGCCGGCGGTATCGAAAACGATAGGCGAGCTTGAATCCATTCTCGGCGTCCGGCTGTTCGAACGGGGCCGCCGCGGCGCGGCGCCCACGCGCGAAGGCCGATTGTTTGCGCCCCACGCCGCGGCCTGCGTAGGGGCTTTGCGGGAAGGGGTGGACGAGTTGTCCCGGCATGGCGTCGACCTGCCCGGCACGGTCGCGCTGGGCGTCCTGCCGACTGTCGCGCCCGCGTTGCTGCCGCCCACGCTCGCCGCGTTTCGGGCGCACTGGCCGGATGTCTCCGTGCGGGTATGGACCGGGTCGAACTCTCAGTTGCTCGAACGCCTGAAATCCGCCGATACCGACCTGGTCATCGGCCGGCTGTCTGAACCGGGAGGCATGCAGGGGATGACGTTCGAGCAGTTGTACCGTGAGCCGCTGACCGTCGTCGTGCGCCACGATCATCCGCTCGTCCATGAAAGCAACATCACGGCGTCGGTGCTTGCGCGCTTTCCCGTGGTCGTGCCGCCGTTCGGGACGTTGATCCGCCAATCCGCTGAAAGCGTCCTGACGGCATTCGGCGCGCAGGCGCTGAGTTCGTTGATTGAAACCTTGTCGGTGTCGCTGGGCCGCGCTCTTGCATTGCACAATGACGCGGTATGGTTCGTGCCTTCGAGCGTGGTGGAACATGACATCGAATTGAAGCTGCTGGCCCGCTTGCCGATGCCCTTCGCCGGCGCCGATGAACCTATCGGCCTGATACTGCGCCATGACCGCGTCCGCTCGCCTGCGCTGGATAGCCTCATCGATGCAATCCGGGAAGCAGGAAGGCAGCGGGAGGCAATTCGTATCGGTATGAAATAGTGTGCGCGCAGCCTTGCTGCAGGCACTTGTTACCGCAAATGCGGGATCGGCAAAACCCCATTAGCATACGTGCGATAAAAGCTATATAAGTGGGCCAAGCCTGCTTCAAAGCGTGCTTCAACGCCTGCCTCGGTCGGCAGGCAAGGCAAGCGCATTGCAGTCTTGAAAGGCCCGATAAACGCAGAACGTCACGAGCAACGTACGAGCGTCGCAAGCAACCGTTCTGTAAGTAAACGCAATAGGAATTGCGTGCAACCAAAGTCCGTTTTGCGCTGTCTGACTCCGCAACTCTCCAATCATCAGGACGATCATCAAAGCCGCCAGCACGATGAAAACCGTTTTGCTCGTCGACGACGACCCCGCCACTCTCGAAGCCTGGACCCTGTGCATGCAGTCGGCTGACTGCACGGTGCTGTCCGCGTTCGACGGCAACGGTGCGCTTGCATTATTGGGCGAGCACAGTGTGGATATCGTGGTATCGGACTGGATGATGCCGGGGCTCGGCGGCGCGCTGTTATGCCAGACCATGAAGACCAACTCGGCCCTGGCGCACATTCCCTTCCTGATGATCTCGGGCCATCCGCATCCGCCGGCTTTCGTTCACTACGACGGCTATTTGCAGAAGCCCGTCGAGATGGAAGCGCTGATGTCGGCGGTGGACCGGCTGTGCGCGGCGAAGCGCCGCCGGCCGTTCTGAGGTTTTGATGTTTTGACGTTCTGACGCAGCGCGTCGAACCGATGCTTGTCACCGGTTACCTTGCGCCTGGCCTGCGCAATCCATTCTGTTCAATCTCAAGCCAGCCGGGCCAGTTCCTTCTCCATCCGTTCTTGCGCCATCCGGTTCAACTCTTGCGGCACCACACAATCGGCGGGCAAGGGCGGCAGCACGATCACGCGGATATGCCCGGGCTGATCGGGCCAGCCTTTCGCCGGCCAGTATTTGCCGGCGTTATGCACGACCGGCACGGCGGGCACTTGCGTGGAACACGCGAGCCTCACGCCGCCTGAAGCCAGCTTGAGCGGCGCATCGTGCGCGACCCGCGTGCCTTCCGGAAAGATCACCACCACATCGCCCAGCGCAAGCTTTTCGGCACACTCACGCGTCACAGCCTGATGCGCCTGACGGGGCGAACCGCGATCCAGGCTTACCATATCCAGGCCCTTCAGCACCCAGCCGAAGAACGGAATGCGCTTGAGGTCGCTCTTGAAAACGAAGCTGATGCGGCGCGGAAACAGCGCCATGAACGCGAGTGTTTCCCATGTCGATTCATGCCGGCACAGCATGATGAAAGGTTCATCCGGCAGGTTCGAAAGGCCTTCGACCGAGCACGATACGCCGGTGATCACGCGCATCATTTTGACCATCGCGCGGCACCATTGTTTGGCGAGCCAATAACGGCCGTTGCGGCCGACAAACGGAAACAAAGGCAGAATCAGGATCGACCACACCGTACCGCTGCCAAGCAGGTAGGTCGCGAATAGCCACTTGACGAAGGTTCGATGCATTAAGAAATAGACGGTGGTAAAAGTGTGCGAAAGGGATGCGGCGGGTTGCAAAACGTCTCGGGTGGGCTGACCTGCCCGGCGTTTGAGCCCGCGTGCGAAACCCGAAGGATAGCCTGTGCGGCGGCGCATGTCCCGGAATCACGCCCTGAGCTACCGCCTAATGACAATCAGGGAGGCACGAGCCTCTCTTTAACGGAGTTGCAATGACGGACGAAGCAAACAGCGAAGTGAAGGGCGAAGTGAAGGCCGAATCTACGAATGGCGACGCCGCCAAGCCGACCGCCGAACCGGCGCTCGCCTACGAGGACGGCATGCTCGATGTCGGCGATGGCCACGCGATGTACTGGCGTGCGCAAGGACCGAAGGACGCTCCCGTGATGCTGATTGTCCACGGCGGCCCCGGCGGCGCGATGAACCTGAAGTGGGCCGATGTGCTCGATGCATCGAAGTGGCGGATGGTTTTCTTCGATCAGCGCGGCTGCGGCAAATCCACGCCTTTCGGGAAGCTGGAACACAACGGCACGAATGATCTTATCGGCGATATGGAAAAGTTGCGGGTCACGCTCGGCATCGAGAAATGGGCGCTGTTCGGCGGCTCGTGGGGCACGACGCTCGCGCTCAGTTATGGCGTGACGCATCCCGAACGCTGCCTCGGCTTTTTGCTCCGCGGGATTTTCCTCGCGCGCAAGGAGGATATCGACTGGTTCCTGTGGGATGTGCGGCGCGTGTTTCCGGACGCGCACCGGGCTTTCCTCGACGCCATCGAGACCGCGAGCGGCCAGCGTCCGCGCAACGCCGTCGAGATCCTGACGCTCACCGGCGCGCCGCTCGCCCGTTTCGATGACGCCGGCATCAAGCTCGCGCGCGCCTGGTCGGGGTTTGAAGCGACGTTATCGGTGGTGAACAAACCTGCGTCGAAGAAGCCTGCTGACCCGGCGCAAAAGGATGAATCGGTCATGGCAACTCAAACCGATGCCGCACAAACCACCGCCACGCTGCCCGACGCGCCGCAAGCCGAGCCGGCCGCTCCCGAAGCAACGCCCGAAGCCACCCGCGAGGCCAACGCCGCTGCAATCTCCATGTCGCTGCTGGAGCATCACTACATGGCGCATGAGTTGCCGCCGGAGCCGCTGCTGCCGCGTATCGGCAGGATTGCGCATCTGCCGTGCGTGCTCGTGCACGGCCGCTTCGACATGGTGTGTCTCGCCGAGCAGGCACAAGACCTGGCCGACGTGTGGCCGGGCGCGCAGCTATCCATCGTCGATGCCGCGGGTCACTGGACCTTCGAACCCGGCAACGTGACGGCGTTGAAAGCGGGCGGCGAGTATCTCGCGCGAACGCTGGCCGAAGCCCGGCGCTAGGATGAAGGCGGCAGCAACCCCGTCGCCGACGCGGCGAGTCGTTCCCAGTCGAGATCCGCGACGAACACGATCGGACTGCCGCGATAAGTGATGTAGATGGATAGCGTCACGCAGAGCCCGGTGCCGGTCGCCGATAAATACGGAGCACTGACCATCAGCCGTTGCGGATACGCGAGGGCATCGACGAAATAAGGCCGGTTGTCCCAGCGGCCGATCGACGGTTTGCTCAGCGGCGCGAGGCGGGGAGCGATCGGGGCCGCGGCCGCGCCTTCGATTGCCGGGATACATTCGCGGCCGCCCTGATCGAGGAAAAAGCAGCTTCCCACGCACGGCAGTGCGCGCAGATCCTCGCAGGCGCGCTCCGGCAACGCGCCGGCGCACATTCGCTCAGCTGCCTCCGCAAAGCGCGTCCTATACGGCATCAGCAGCAAGTCGACGGCAAGCTCGCGAGTCTGGCGCGTGTGAGCGAGGGTATCGAAGACGGATTCGATCTGCTGCGTCGCGGTTTCCTCCGGCGAGGATCCGCGACCGGGCTGACCGAACAGGAAACCCTGCACCAGGTCCACGCCCGAGCGCGCCGCCAGCAGCAAGTCCTGCTTGGTCTCGATCCCTTCGGCGACCACCAGCATGCCTGCCTCGTGCAACAAGCTCACCAGCTTCGGCATGACCGACTCGCGCAAATCCGGCTGATGCGCATGAATGAGGCTGCGATCCAGTTTCACGATATCCGGCCGCAAGGTCAGCAGCCGGTCCAGGTTCGAGTGCCCTGCGCCAAAGTCGTCGACGGCCACCATAAAACCGTGCGAGCGGAACGCCTGGGTAGCATGGGCGAACGCGCAGACATCGTCGCCGCCTGATTCCAGCAATTCGATCACGATTTCTTCTGGCCGCATGCCCGACTCAAGCGCGTGATCGGCGAGTTGCCGCGCATAACCCGGATCGATAAAGCTTGCCGGCGTCACGTTCAGGAACAACCAGGACTGCCCGGGCAACCATCCGGCGGCGTTGTGCAAATGCGTGACGTGACTGAGGCGGTCGAGCGTCCCGGTCGAGTTCTCCACAATCGCCTTCGCGAACAGTTCGAACGGCGTTATCAATTCGCCCGCCGACGCAGCGCCGCGCAACAAGGCTTCGTAACCGACCTGGCGCTGGTGGGGCAGGCTGTAGATCGGCTGGAAGTGCGAACAGAGCACGATGCCGTCAAACGCGACGTGCGGAGGAGGTTTCCCGAGCGCGCGCCGCATCACGAAGCTGCTGCCTGGAGACGGGCGCCGCAGGTCGGCGTAGCCGTGAGGGCTTGCGCAAGATTTCCCTCGACCAATGGCGAAACAAATAACGAAAAGGCGCGCAGGATGAACGGCATGAACCGTGCGGGCAACCGTGTCAGCCCCACCGTCTCACGACGGTGAACCTGCTTGGTCAGATCGGCTGTACAAACAGGAGCCAGGAACAGTTCGAACATGATGTTGGTGTGCGCGTATGGATATGACGACAACTCGGGTGACGACCGGGAAGTCATAGGACGATCGGACGTGTGCGACGGGACTTGGCAGCGCTTGACGCCGGACAACATCTTATCGGATCAAATGGCAGCCGACTTGAGCACAAAGGGATCGTTCCGGTCGTTGCCGGGATGCTTGCAGCTTTGATGGGCGGGCGTTTGCGGGGTGCTAAAAATTCCGCACGAGGCCCCTCAGGCGGTAAATTTGGAACAGGAATGGTACGATCGCGCCTTGCAAGCCGGCGCGCGATGCTCGTCGAATAGTGAATCAAGTTACGGAGGCGACCCGATGGCCCAACAGAAAACCAACCCGAAGCTGGAGCAGGCGCTGACGCGCGGCGACCTCGCGATTCGCCAGGCCAACTCCGGCCGCGCAACGGCCGTGTTGCGCGCGCTTGGCAAGATGATTGTGGAGGCTTCGGCGACCATCGGCGTGGAAGCGTTTGTCGTGATTCACGACGGCGACAAGATCTACGATCCCGCCGACGGCATGTGGCCGCAACAACTGCTGGTGTCACTCGATGGGCCCGTGGAAGACGCGGACCCGGACGAACTGCGCACCGTGACCTTGATGGCCGACACCCCGGCAACCGTGTTTCGATGCGAATGGCAACGGGCAGACGGCAAGATCGGCCGTCAGGAAGGGCGCCCGCTCGCGATGGTGGCGTTCATCACCGACGTGGATATCCCCTGGCTCGACGACGAGGACTGAGGACGAACCCGGCTGCTGGACTTGCGTCCAGCGGGTCAAACCGGCGGATGCGCCCTGCATCCGCTGTCCTCGAGCTTCTTCATACGGCAAAACGGGCAACGGCGCCAGGCTCGGTCGGCATTCTCTTCCGGTTTAAAAAGCGCGCATACCGGACATCTGCAAATTACTTCCGATTCATATCGAAATTCCATAGCCCGATAAGGGTTAGTTAAAGCATTCTTTATTCGTCGGATTAATAGACTGCCAAATCGCCCAGGCAATAGGCCGTCTCGTGCGAACAGTCGCTTCTCCGGCCGGTCGTGGATGGGTCCTTCACTTGTTCGCTATTCGCCAATACATATAAAGTCTGCGATAAAAAAGCCGTTATAAAGCAGGAGCACCCGAACGGTGCAGCACCGGCGATAAGCGGAGGCGCAAACGCATCTTTAGAATATTTGGCGTCCTATTTAATGGAAAAAAGAATGGCGTTTCACGTGGGCGACACATACTGACTCTCCGAGAATTTTTCATAATACGAAATTCCCGGAGATGTTTAGGCCGCCGAACGCGAAAAGCCCTGAAAATGCATAATTTTTTCAAGTTTCTTTAAAGATTTATTTGGTAGCGCGCACCCCATCAATTGCCTTTGGGCGAGACTAAATCCGTCGTGTGTTTCGTTTGCGTGAAGTCAAACGTTCCACGGCGTCCTCCTTCTCGCCAAAAATGGGGTAGCACAAATGGAACAGCTTAATCAGGTAGGTCAAAGCAGCGTCTTCCGTAACGGACATATTGAACATGGTGAACGAACCGATCGGCTCGAACGGGCAGTTGTACAAGCTCAGGAGAAGCGCGAGTCCATGCCATTTACCATCCGTATTGTTCGTGAAAACGCTGACCTTGAAAAAGTCGTTGAGATCCGGCGCATGGCTTATGGACGGCATTTGCCGGCTTTTGCCCAGAAACTGGGCATTGAGGAATGCGATCGGGACCCGGGCGTGGCCGTGCTTCTTGCAGAATCGAAGCTGGATGGCGCGCCGCTGGGTACCATGCGGATTCAAACCAACGAATATGCGCCGCTGGCAGTGGAACAATCGGTGCGTCTACCTGACTGGCTGGCCGGCAGCCGCCTGGCGGAAGCCACCCGGCTTGGTGTGGCGGGCGGTGGGGTGGGCCGGGTTGTCAAGGTAATGCTTTGCAAGGCTTTGTGGCTTTATTGCGAACAGCAGTTGGTCGACTATATGGTGATTACCGCGCGTTCGCCGCTGGACAAGGAATATGAAGCCATGCTGTTCGAAGATGTATTTGGAGAAAAAGAATTCCTGCCAATGGCACATGTTGGCGGATTACCGCACCGGGTACTTGCAAAAGACGTGATGGCGGCTCGGCGCCGTTGGGAGGAAGCGAAGCATCCGTTATTCCAGTTCATGGTCCATACGCATCATCCGGATCTGGATTTACGGACGTCGGATTTATCTTTCCAGCAGGAACCGGTACGATGCCCGGAGGCACCGCAAATTGCTTACGGCAGGTAATAGAAGATAGCCCGGCCGTTCATTGACCGAGGCCACAAAGAAGACGGTGGCGATTCATTGCTGTTTCGCCACCGCCGGCGCGACGTTTGTCGCGCAACACGGGGGATTTAAAGGTATGGCGTCGGTTGCCTTATTTTCGCGGGCGAAGTCCGGATATACCGGGTCGAATATGGACCGGTTTCTGTACGCGTTCGCCGTCTATATTGTCCCGGCATTGATTGCTCTCGGCACCCTCGCCACGCTGGTATGGGGAACGCCTCAATTCGATTCAAGGGGTGGCCTCACGCTGCCTCTTCACGTCCTGAAAGATCCGTCCGGAACGCTCGATCCCGCTACCGCGCTCGAGCGCATGCCCACGGCCGTCCTGTCGAACCGCTTCAACACGCAGCTCGCCGAAACGCCATTCTGGTTCGAATTCCCCGTTCCAAACATGAGCCAGGATCAGACGACGTACGCGGAATTACCGTCGCGCCACGCGCAAACGCTGTCGTGCTGGATCGCGTCGACCATGCAGCCGCTCGGCAGCGCCGACCGTCTCAGCACGACCAATGAATTCAGCCAGGTCAAGGCGGGTTTTGCGCTGGATCTCGGTCATCTTGCACAGCAGGTCAGCGTGCTGTGCCGCGGCACCTTTTCCGGACCAGCGCAAATTTCCGCGCTGGCCTGGAGCAGTCCGATGCTGCGAAAGAGTGCGCTCGACTTCCAGGAGAGTTCGGGATTGATCGCGGGCGGCCTGCTGACGCTGGCCGTTTTTGTTTTTGTCACGGCAATGATCAACCGCGAATGGACCTACGTGATCTTCGCGGTCTGGCTGGTCGGCAACCTGCGGCTGTGCGCGAACGCCATGGGTTGGGACATGGAGTGGGTCGGTCGCGTGATCCCGCCGGAATACCTGCAGATCATCCGGCAACTGACATTCGCCGTGTATTACCTTCTGACGGCCGCATTATTCAGTTCGTTGTTCCGGCGCGAGCTGAAAGTCATTGGATATAAATGGCTCCTGAGAATTGTGCACTACGTCGGGCTCGTGCTGCTGGGCGCTGCCATCGTATTGCCGTATGCACGGTTTATTCCGACGCTCTGGGTCATCACCGGATTCGGCGTCTTCGTACTGATCTTCCTGCTGGCGCGGCTCGTGTGGATGACCCGCTCGCGTACGGTGATGTGGTACGTGGGTTCGCTTGCCATTGTCCTGTTCGCGACTTTTTCCGAAGTCATGGGCGCGGCGTTCGGCATCAAGTTGCTGGTCGGCGGCGTGAATACGGTGATGGCCGCGCTGTCGTCGAGCATGATGGCGGCCTTCGCCATCGCCGAGCAGATGCGCGCCGAACGGGAACATCGGCGGCAGGCGCAAACGGAATTGCGCAACACCTATGACGTGACGCCCATTGGCCTCTTCACGCTCGACAGCGCCGGTCACTTCGTGCGCGCGAATCCGGCATTGCGGACCATGCTGTCGCTGCAGAAAACGGAGTACAAGGTTCGGCACTGGAACGACTACTTCGAATCGGGCGCTTGGGGTGCGCTGCAAGCGCTGGCATCGAAGGGAAGTGAAGGCGAACTTGAGATGGGCGGCGCATCGTCGCGGGGCAATGGCGAACGTCGCTTCCTGCTCAAGGCCACGCGCTCGAACGGCTGGATTGAAGGCTCGCTGCAGGATGTGACCGAGCGTTCGAAAGCCATCGAGCGACTGCGGTTCCTGGCTGAACACGACCCGCTCACGGGGTCGCTGAACCGGCGCGGCGTGGAGAAGGCTATCGCTGCACAAAGCGAGGAAGGAACGTCCTGGGCGCTCGCGTACGTGGACCTGGATCGCTTCAAGCTCGTCAACGATTTGTTCGGCCATCGTGCAGGCGACGAAGTCCTGAAGCAGGTCGCTACTCGAACGCGAGCGCTGTTTGCAGCCGGGTTTCCGTTCGGGCGGATTGGCGGCGACGAGTTCGTCTGCGTGATGGGCGGGATGTCGATCGATGAAGCTATCGACTGCTGTCAGCACCTGATCAGTGCGTTGAGCGATGCGCCGTATCAGGTCGGCAACCGTGCGTTCCAGGTGAAGGCGTCGGTGGGACTGGTGGAGTGCTCGCACGGCGTGCGTGTGCAGGACGCGCTCTCGCATGCGGACCGTGCATGCCGCGAGGCCAAGAAGAGCTCGAACGCGCGGATGGTGACGTATCGCAAGGGCGCGGCGGCGTTCGAAGAGCGCGCAGAAGAATTGAAACTGGTTGAGACGCTGGGACGCAATCGGCTGCCTCCGGGTCTTTTCCTCGTGATGCAGCCAATCATGTCGCTGTCTGCGCCAACCGAGTCGCTTAATTTCGAAGTGCTGCTGCGCATGCGCGCGCCCGATGGCGCAACCTTGCCCGCCGGCAAGGTGATCGTGGCGGCGGAGGAGTCCGGCAACATTGCGGCCATCGATAAATGGGTGATCACCACGTTGCTCGAATGGATTGAGAAGAATCAGGCGTCGCTCACGAATACGCGTTTCATTTGCGTCAATCTCAGTGGCGGTTCACTGAACGACGAGCAATTCATGGAAGACGTCTTTGCGTTGTTCGCGCGCTTTCGGCATATCGTGCCTTATCTTTGTCTCGAGATTACCGAGAGTGTCGCGTTGCACGATCTCGGCAATACGCAGCGCTTTATCGCGCGGGTTCATGAGATGGGCGGCAAGATCGCACTCGATGATTTCGGCGCGGGGTATACGTCGTTTAAATATCTCAAGGATCTTTCCGCCGATGCTCTCAAGATCGATGGCGAATTTATTCGCACGATGTGCGCGCATCCAGCTGATATCGCTATTGTTGAGGCTATTGTTGCGCTCGCTCGCAATCTTGGAATGCGGAGTGTCGCGGAGTGGGTTGAGGATGTGGATACGCTACGCGCGCTGAAGGAAATAGGCGTGGATTACGTACAGGGTTATCTGATTGCCAAGCCGCAAGAAAGCAGCGCGATTCTTGCCGCATCGTCAGCGGCGAGTTTTGTGAAGGACTCGGATGTCGTGCAGTTTATTGACAGTATTGTCGTGCCTGATAAATCGCTGGCTTTTACTTTTGATGTGATTGCTAAGGCGGGGTTGCACTAGGGGGCGCGGCGCGGCGCGGTGGGTGGGTTGTTGCGGGTTCAGCGATAGCGGTTCTGGGTCTTTGCCGGGTTGCTGCTTTTTAGGTCTTCGCGGGTTATACGTTAGCTGATTTCTTTTGCGCTATTAGCCACTGCGCGTGGCGGCGCGTCATTTCTTGGTCCTTAGCGACCAAGAAACGAAGCAAAGAAAGCGCTTTTAACAGCTCTACCCTAAGCGTCCACAGCGTGCAGTTCCAATTCGTGGGTGCCCCAAAAGCACGGTGCTCGCCAGAGCTTAGGATGTGTGAAACTCTCCTTCTCGCGAATCCTGACAGTAACACGCTTCGCCCCGTACGCTCTCGGGCCAGCACCCGTGTTCCACAGACTCGCACCGCCTTATGCGCGCTTGCCGTTTCTCTTCTTTGGCTTTGCCCGCGGTTCACGCGATACGGCTGGCTTAGCTCGTTTTCATCTCGTTCAGGATCTTGGTTGCCGCAATCGGAATGCGTGTGTCATCCCATTGCGCAAGCCACTGCACTTCCTTCGTCGTGAAAAAACCAGGCTGGTTGCGCAACGCAAACTGCAACGAATCCACTATGTGATCACGAATAATCTGGGGCGAATCTTCATTGGTAACAATCGCGTGAAGGGCTTCAAGTGCACTCATGGTTCAGGGACCAAATTGGTAGGTTGGCAAAAATGCTGGTAAACCATAACTCGTTAAAAATCCAAAAAACAATTCAATTCAACACCTTTTTCAACCATTTCCAAGCCCTCAGTGTTTTTACGTAGACGCATCGCAACAATCCCCGTCTGCGTATCTTCCATTGATGTTCAAGATGATTTAATCAGTGTTGTGCTGCACTGCAGCGTTTGGGTTTTGCTTCATTTTCTTGACTTGTCTCTCCGCGGCTGCTGTACTAAATAAAGTCAATTGATTTAGTCGGCGAACGCGCTCAGTGCGCTTCTTCTCGAAGCCGCGGGCGAATAAAAATCTATGGAGCGAGACATGAAAAATCTTCGGCGTGCTGTCGCACGTGCGTCCTTCCTCGGCCTTGCAGTCGCGTCACTGGCGGGCTCAGGCGCAGCAATGGCGGCTGATCAGGTCGCCATCGGCCTGATCACCAAGACCGATACCAATCCGTTCTTCGTCAAGATGAAACAGGGCGCCGAAGAAGCGGCCGCGAAAGGCGGCGTCAAACTGATCACCGCCGCCGGCAAGTTCGACGGCGACAACGCCACCCAGGTGACCGCAGTCGAGAACATGATGACGGCCGGCGTGAAAGCCATCCTCATCACGCCGAGCGATACCAAGGCCATCGTTCCAACGCTCAAGAAAGCGCGCGCGGCAGGCATCCTCGTGATCGCACTCGACACACCAACCGATCCGCAAGACGCCACCGACGCACTGTTCGCCACCGATAACTTCAAGGCCGGCGTACTGATCGGCGAATACGCAAAAGCCGCTTTCGCCGGCAAGCCCGCAAAGATCGCCACGCTCGACCTCGCGCCGGGCGTGACCGTCGGCGTCCTGCGTCATAACGGCTTCCTGCAAGGCTTCGGCGTGAAAGAAGGTGACCCATCGGTCGTGTGCAGCCAGGACACGCGCGGCGACCAGTCGAAGGGCCAGACAGCAATGGAAAACTGCCTGCAGAAAGTGCCTGATATCAACCTGGTTTATACGATCAACGAACCTGCCGCGGCCGGTGCGTATCGCGCGCTCAAAGCAGCAGGCAAAGACAAGGACGTGATGATCGTGTCCATCGACGGGGGCTGTGAAGGCGTGCGCAACGTAAAGGCCGGCAGCTTCGCCGCCACCTCGCAGCAATACCCGCTCGTGATGGCAGCGCAAGGCGTGCAAGCAGGGATCGAATACGCGAAGACGGGCAAGAAGGCGAGCGGCTATCACGACACAGGCGTCACGCTCATCACCGACAAACCCGTGTCCGGCGTCACAGGCAAGGACACGAAGTTCGGCCTGGATAACTGCTGGGGCAACAAGTAAGACGTTGCACCGTATCCGCATGTGAACCAGTATGTGAACCCGCTTTCGAACGCGTCGCCCGGACTTGAATCCCTAAGGCATTTCAAGCCCGGGCCGCGCAAGCGGCGCATTTTTTCGATGTTGCTGTCGAGGTCCCTGTCATGACGCAATCCACTTCCCCCACGGCCAGCCGCGCGACGTTCTCCGATCGTCTGCCATCGCTTGCCGATATCGGTCCGCTGGCAGCGCTTGTAATCGCATGCGCTTTCTTCATCTGGCAGAGCAACCGGTTTTTATCGATACAAAATCTCTCGCTGATTCTTCAGCAGACCATGGTCGTGGCGGTGATCGCGATCGGCCAGACGCTGATCGTGCTGACTGGCGGAATCGATTTGTCGTGCGGCATGCTGATGGCTTTCGGTTCCATCGTGATGACGAAGTTCGCCGTCACCATGGGCGTGCCTCCTGTACTCGCCATTATCTGCGGCGTGGCCGCCAGCACATTGTTCGGATTGCTGAACGGTACGCTGATCACGAAGATCAAGCTGCCCGCGTTTATTGTCACGCTGGGGACGCTCAACATAGCGTTCGCGCTCACGCAGGTGTACTCGAATGCCGAGAGCATCTCGAACCTGCCGGACGCCATGATGTTCTTCGGCAACACGTTTCATCTCGGCGGCGCGGAGGTCACGTATGGCACCGTGCTGACCTTGCTGATGTATCTCGTCGTGTGGTTCGTATTGCGCGATACGGTGCCCGGCCGCCATCTTTACGCACTCGGCAATAACGCGGAAGCTGCGCGCCTGATGGGACTTTCGTCGCAGAAGATCCTGATCACCGTCTACACACTCGCGGGCTTTTTCTACGGCATCGCGGCATTATTGTCGGTGGCGCGAACCGGTGTGGGCGATCCACAGGCGGGCCAGACCGAGAACCTCGACAGCATCACGGCCGTCGTGCTGGGGGGCACCAGTCTGTTCGGCGGACGCGGCACGATTGTCGGTACCTTGCTGGGCGCGTTGATTGTCGGCGTGTTCCGCAATGGGCTGACGCTGATTGGCGTGTCGTCGGTCTATCAGATTCTGATCACCGGCATCCTGGTCATTCTCGCGGTTGCCGCCGATAAACTCGCGCGTCCCCGCGCCTGAGGAGCCAAGCTCATGAGCGACACAATCAAACCCGTTCTGGAAGCACGCGGCGTCATCAAGCGCTACGGCTCGGTGACCGCACTCGACGGCGTCGATTTCGAATTGATGCCCGGCGAAATCATGGCGGTGATCGGCGATAACGGTGCAGGCAAGTCGTCGCTGATCAAGGCGCTGTCCGGTGCGCTCGTACCCGATGAAGGCGAGATCCTGCTGGATGGAAAACCCGTACATTTTCGCAGTCCGCTCGATGCGCGCTCGCAAGGTATTGAAACCGTCTATCAGGACTTGGCAGTCGCGCCGGCGATGAGCATCGCGGAGAATCTGTTCCTTGGGCGCGAGCTACGGCGTCCCGGCATCCTTGGCTCCGTGTTCATGATGATCGACAAGCGGCGCATGTTGCAGGAAGCCATCGCGCATATGGAGGGTTTGCAGATCGGCATCCGTTCGATGAAGCAGGCGGTCGAAACACTGTCCGGTGGTCAGCGTCAGGGCGTGGCGGTAGCACGCAGCGCGGCATTCGCGCGGCATGTGGTGATCCTCGATGAACCGACTGCTGCACTCGGCGTTAAGGAATCGAACATGGTGCTGGAGTTGATCCGGCGCGTGCGCGATCGCGGGTTGCCCGTGATTCTCATCAGCCACAACATGCCGCATGTGTTCGAGATCGCGGACCGCATTCATATCCAGCGGCTTGGGCGGCGCGCGGCGCTTGTCAAGACGAAAGACATCCATATGTCGGAAGCCGTGGCCATCATGACCGGTGCGAAGCAGGCCGACGTGCAGGCGATCGCCTGATCCGTTATGACGCCTTCAATGTCCGCAAGCACGGCATCGCCGAAGCCAGCCGGCATGCGGCAGATGAACGAGCGTATCGTGCTTCAGGCAGTGCGTGTCCACGGTCCATGCCCCAAGTCCGAGATCGCGCGCCTGACGCATTTGAGCACGCAGACTACGTCGCTGATCGTGGATCGTTTGATCGATGACGGCTTGCTCGCCCGGGAAGCCAGGACGCGTGTGCAGGGGCGCATGGGGCAGCCGTCGGTGCCGATCTCGCTGCGTGCGGATGGCGCGTTTTCCATCGGCGTGAAAGTGGGGCGGCGAAGTCTCGATGTGCTGACCATGGATTTCGCGGGTCAGGTGCATGCGCGTGATGTGATTGAGTATGCGTATCCCGATCCGCGCACGGTGTTCGATTTGCTTAGCAAGAAGATCGACCAGATGATGATCGCGCTCGGAAAAAACGCTGCGAAGGTGGTTGGAATCGGCGTGGCGGCGCCGTTATGGCTCGGCGGCTGGCGCAATTTCTTCGATACCCCGCCCGACGTTTTTGCCGCGTGGAACGAGATCGATATCTGCGCGCGTGTCCAGGCGCTGACCACGTTGCCGGTGGAGTTCGCGAAGGACACGACCGCTGCGTGCGCCGCTGAATTGCTGATGGGGCAAGGGCGCGGATTGGGCGACTTTTTGTATGTGTTTATCGGCACGTTCATTGGCGGCGGCCTGGTCATCGATGGACGGCTGCATGCCGGGCCAAAGGGCAATGCGGGCGCGATCGGGTCGTTTCCGCTGATGAGCGAAGGCACGCCGCAGTTGCTTAATGTTGCGTCGGTGTATGTGCTGGAAAAGCGCTTCACCGATGCCGGTTTTCCTGCTGCTGCCGCTCACGATCAAAGAGCGTTGTCGCCGGAATTGTGGCCTCTTTGCGAGGCGTGGCTCGATGCTGCTTGCCCGGCACTCGCGACGGCCATTGCGACGGCTGCGGCGCTGGTCGACGTCGATGCAATCGTGATTGATGGGGAACTGGACCGCCAGTTGTTGCGGGAAGTGTTGAGCCGGACGCATAGCGCGCTCGATGCTTTCGACTGGCAGGGGATGGTGCGGCCTAGACTCGTTGAAGGGGAGATTGGCGCCGATGCCCGTGCGATGGGTGGCGCGATTTTGCCCTTGTACGCGCACTTTGCTCCACGCCATGTGTTGTTCTTGAAGTCGGGGATGAGCGCATAGCGGTTGGTTTTTTTGCTCGCACCGGTGGACGGGGTTTGTGGTTTTGGTGGTGCGGGGGGGCGTGGTGGTCTGGGTTGGTGTCGGGTTGCTGCTGTCCAGGTTTTTGCGCGCTTAGTGTTAGCTGATTTCTTTTGCGCTATTAGCCACTGCGCGTGGCGGCGCGTCATTTCTTGGTCCTTAGCGACAAAGAAACGAAGCAAAGAAAACGCTTTCACCGCTCTACCCTAAGTGTCCACAGCGTGCAGTTTTCATTCATGGGTGCCCCAAAAGCACGGTGCTCGCCAGAGCTTAGGATGTTTGAAACCCTCCTTCTCGCGAATCCTGACATTAAAACGCTTCGCCCCGTACGCTCTCGGGCAAGCACCAGTGCCCCACGGACCGGCACGGCCTCACGTGCTTTTAAGGCTCCGTTTCTCGGTCGCTTGGTTGTCCGGTTCGCGCTGCAGAGGCGTGTGGCCAGCTTCGCCAATTACAGCCTGATGCGTATATCTGCTTCAATTTTTGGTGAGTTGATTGGTCGGTTGCATGGAATTCGTGGGTACGGCCTCACGCGTTTTGGTGTGCCTGTTTCGAGGTGGGTTGGCATTTTGGTTCGTCATGCGTACAAATTCGGTGATTGATTTTCCGCGGATAGCGCGGGGCGCTCCTTGGGCAGGTTCAGTTGCTAGTGCTAGCCCGAGAGCGTACGGGGCGAAGCGTTTTACTGTCAGGATTCGCGAGAAGGAGGGGTTCACACATCGGTGGCTCTGGCGAGCACCGTGCTTTTGGGGTACCAATGAATGAAAACCGCACGCTGTGGACACTTAATTTTTGCTTGGTCGGCGGAATTTATGGGTGGTTTCGTAGTTCAGGTATGGTTTTTTGAACGATGTTATGCGCAGGTGCAGGCTTATCCACCGAGCTTGCCTGTGGACAAGCCGAGGTGCCTTTCAC
>NZ_JBLKRU010000081.1:0-22753 GCF_047608185.1 Caballeronia eucalypticola | reverse complement strand
TTGATATGACGTCGGCGGTGGTCATCTTTGGGGGGATCATGGCCTAGTGCTTAAGCCGGATCATGGACCTTTATCAATAGGCCAAGTTGCAGCACGATGGAGTCTCTTAATTTTCGCATATGGAGATTCATCATGAGTAATCGAATCGACTACGCCAAAGCTTCGGCTGATGGTTTCAAGGCTTTCGGAGCGGTGTACGTCACTCTTCAGAAAAGCGGTCTGCCAAAACAACTGGTCGACCTGGTGTATCTGCGAGTTTCGCAAATCAATGGCTGTGCATATTGCATCGATATGCACTCCCGAGACCTCCTCAATTCCGGCCTTACGGCAGACAAGCTCGTACTCGTACCCGTGTGGCGCGACGCAGGGGAAGTATTCAGTACCCGCGAGCGCACCGCACTCGCCTGGGCAGAAGCCGTGACACGCGTAGCCGAAACCCACGTTCCCGATGTTGACTACGAAGCCGCTGCTGCCGAATTCAACGATAAAGAACTGGCTGATCTAACCTATGCGATCGGCTTGATGAACGCCTTTAATCGATTCGGAATTGCGTTCCGCTCGCCTCCCGCCGCCACCAAAGCATGAAGGCCTCGTAAGCGAGTGCTTCGCTCGTAGCACGTCGATTCGTTAGCGTTCGTCTCTTTAAGAAGTGGTCGTTTTTGGCGCGTTTCATCCCCACTCTTACGTCTGTGGATCGAACCAGACGCGATTACGCTACCTGGGCAGTAGAGCCTCAACAAATCTCGCCAAGCCGAATCATTTGGCGAATCAACGAACGGATCTGTCACTGATGGCATGGACACTACTTAGCATCGCCGGCATTCTCGAAATAGCATTCGCCTTCTGTATGAAGACGTCTGAAGGTTTTACCCGATTGATACCTGCACTGTTTACGGTCGCCACCGGCTTGTCGAGTGTCTTCCTCCTTTCACTTTCGCTGCGTACACTGCCAATGGGTACTGGATATGCGGTCTGGACCGGTATCGGTGCGGCGGGCACCGCGATTCTGGGAATGGTGTTGCTCGGTGACTCTGCAGCGCCAACGAGGATATTTTGTATTCTTCTCGTTTTGGCAGGCGTTATCGGACTCAAGCTGGTCTCAGGAAACTGAATTGCTAGACTTTGGTATGGCTTGTTGGGCGTAGGGATTTAGGGGTGGCGCTCCGCTGCATCTCGTCGTGAACGGCACAGGCTTCACGCTGTACGGACAAAGGGAATGGAAGGTGAACAAGCGCAGCTATTCGAAGCGGCGCTCCTGCAGTAAGGCACGTCTGTCTGGAACCGGACGCGACGACCCATCAGCTGCGCGCAGTGCTGACGAGTCCTCAGGAGGTCAACGACGCGAGCGTATTGCCCGCGCTGGTCGACCAGATTCTCCGATGACGAACCCATCGAGACGATCGTCAGTGACGGTGCGTTGATACAAGGGATTGACGCCAGCGATAGCCTTGCGCGGCGCCCGTCCGCGATTCCGATGCGAAGGGGCGAGGGGCGAAGCCTTCGTGAGGACGCCCCGGCGTAAATTGGTGCGACGAGGTGATCAAAGACGTCGCGCGCGATGGCTAACCCGAATGGAAGAGGCGTAGTCGTTATCAGCGGCGTTTGTTCATCGAGAGGAGGGTGTATCCTTCGATTTGACTTGGAGTGGCGTTCACTACCGTCTCTTAATTCAATACATAGTAAAGCTAATCAATATGTGATTAAACGTAATAACGGATTCCTCAATTCGACTGATTAGACCACCATGGTCATCGTTCAGCAAATTCGATACAGAGTGGCACGTCGGTTTATCGCTAACACTGGCAGACCGAAACGTGGAGCCTTTCGTATCGTTAAAAAACCGCGACATCCTTGCTGGAGAAGGGTCCTGGATTGACGGAATGATGTCAAACATCGTCGGTGTTCCGCCAAGGACGCTAGCATTCGCAGCAAGTTCATATCTGAAACGCCGCCGTCGACGAAGGTTTAAATGCCGGCGATATAACCCGCATCGTGGGAGGCCAGAAACGAGACTGCTCTCGCAATTTCTTCGGCGTCGCGATACAACTCAGCGGCGTTGTTTCCATGATGTGCTGTTTATACCCTTCGATCTGACCGTCGCTGATCTTCAGTTCCGTCTTGTAGGCCGATGTCACAATCACACACCCGGCGCGACCACGTTCACGCGGATATCGCGTCGCCTTAGGTCAGACACCCGCGTCCGCGCAAACGAACGCAGCGCCGCCTGAATCGCAGCGTACACGCCGAATGCGGACACGCCCTCGATCGACGTGATCGACCCTCGTGATCACGGCAGCAGTCCCCCGTGATATCAATGGCAACGCGTGCTGCGCCGTGAAGGGGGTGCTATTCACATCGATGCCGAAGTACTTGTCGAACCGAGCCTCCGTGATCTCTCCAAATGGTGAGACTCACCTCTGCCCGCGTTGGCAAATACGATGTCGAGCTTGCTGTGCTTTTGCGAACCGCGAAAAGCCATCGGCCCCGATGGTCTAGTCGCAGTATGCTTGTTCGCCTTCGAGCACCTCGCTACCGACCAACTCAGGACCGTCCATCCATTGCTGCACGTTCTCACGTGCCAGGCCCACAACATCACACGACAGGGGCTCCATCCGGATCGCAACGACCTCTCGCCAACAAAGCCGCGATGCCATTCAGTTGGAACATGTTCCGATGGCAGATCAGAGAGGCGTTGTTGCATAAAAGCGGGGGTGGACTGGGATGACGTTTACACGCAACGGTCGAGGTGCTTGCGCTGTTAACTCCTGTCGGAATTGCGTAGATTCTCGATATTTGGCGGGAAGATGCGCAAGGACGAACGCAAGAGTCGCGAGCCTAAAGGGGGGCGGTTTCAAAGCTGAAATGCAACAGCGGGTTAATGAACGGAAGCTGAGGTTATCGAAGCGGTTGCGAGCATACGTTCGAAGACCTCGAATGGCGAATGAAACGCATGGGTAGCGCGAGGTCGGCTGTTGAGGCTGTCGGCGATGGCATCGAGTTCGTCCTGACTGTAGATCGAGAGGTCAGTACCCTTGGGCAGATACTGCCGCAGCAGCCCGTTGGTGTTTTCGCAGGTACCGCGTTGCCATGGACTGTGCGGATCGCAGAAGTACACGCGCACGCCGGTGGCGGCGCTGAGCTCCTGATGCCGGGTCATTTCCTTACCCTGGTCGTAGGTGAAGCTCTGGCGCAGTGGAGCGGCGATCGAATTTAGTTTGGCAGTGAAGCCCGCCAGTGCGCAGGCGGCGGTGGCGTCTTCCATCTTCGCCAGTAGCACCAGGCGACTGGTGCGCTCAACCAGCACGCCGACGCAAGACTGATTGCCGGCGCCCTTGATGAAGTCACCTTCCCAGTGACCTGGCATCACCCGGTCGTCGACCTCAGGCGGGCGCACATGGATGCTCACCATGTCGGGGATCTGGCCGCGCCGGTCAGTGCCCCGCTTGCGTGACATGCGGGTGCTGTGAGCGTGGCGCAGACAGGCGATAAGCTGGCGGCGCAGCTCACCGCGTGGATGCGCATAGATGGCCGTGTAGATGGTCTCATGCGAGACGTGCTGGGTTGGATCGTTGGGCCACATGCGCTTGAGCGTACCTGAGATCTGCTGGGGCGACCACTTCCATTCCAGCAGGGTGAGTACGACGCGCCACGACATGCTTTGAGGGTGCAGCTTGGGACATGGGCGCGCAGCCTCGCGTCGGCTCGTGCTGAGCGACTGCGCCGGGGCAGACGCATAGCCCACGACAGAACACGTGTTCCTGGTCAGCTCGCGGCTCACACTTGATGCCGAGCGGCCGAGTGTTCGGGCCATGGCCCGAACACTCGAACCCTGCTGCTTCATGCTTGCAATGGTCATGCGCTCTTCAGGCTGAAGCTGTTGATACGTTCTTCTTTTTTGCATGTGCGCACCTTACACGAGGAAGGTGTTGCACTTCAGATTTGATCGCGCCGGGTCTATCGAGTCAGGAACTGGTCGGAGTACAACGCAGGGCTGATCGCACGAGGCAGCTTGACCATGTGGATCGACGAGAACGCATTCATGAGTGGGAGCGAAGCGAGAGCTGTCAAGCGCGGCAGACCGCAGGTCTACTCGGACGCAATGATTCAGGCCGTGCTCATGCTTAAGCACGTTTATCATTTGACGCTTCGAGCCGCCCAGGGCTTTGTGCAAAGTCTTCGTGAACTCGCATTTGCGGACCTGCCTGTGCCCAACTATACGACGCTAAGCCGCCGTGCACAGGAACTACAGGTGACGCTGCCCGAGATGTCGAGTGGCGACCCGATTCATCTGGTTGTCGATAGTACGGGCGTGAAGCTCTACGGCGAAGGCGAATGGAAAGTGCGCAAGCATGGCTACTCCAAGCGGCGCACGTGGCGCAAGGTCCATCTCGGGCTGGATGTGAAGACAGGCCACATACGAGCCGCGCTGATGACGCACCAAGACGTCGACGACGCAAGTGCACTGCCCGGTTTGTTAGCCCAGATTCCTGCCGATGAGTCCATCGATACGATAGGCGGTGACGGCGCATACGATACAAAGCAGTGCCATAAGGCGATCGCTGGGCGCGGCGCTACGCCATCGATTCCGCCGCGTGAAGGCGCGAAACCTTGGTCTGAGGGCACACCCGGAGCAAGCTGGCGCAATGAGGCGATCGACGACATCGCGCGAGATGGCCGAGGCGAATGGAAGAAGCACAGTGGCTACCACCGACGTTCGCTGATCGAAAATACGATGTACCGGTATAAAACGCTCACGGGGAATTGTCTTTCGGCGCGCTGCATTGGTTCACAAGCGACGGAGGTCGCCATCCGTGTTGGCATCATCAACCACATGGTCACACTTGCACGCCCGCAGTCCGTGCGTATTTCATGAATTTAGGATCGCGGGTGAACGCCCGCCTGCACCGTCGATTTTTGCAACAACGCCGATCAGAGAAGCAGTCTGCGTTACGGCGTTGCGCGACAAACATTAAGGTGGAGAATCCAGCGCGTCTCTCCCACTTCGTTTACTCCTCCCCATGCCGCCGTGCGGATTAATGCGTCGTTCCGTCGGTAGAACGTCGAGACCAGTTATCCTGCACGGTGACCTACGGAGTGCATCTTGAATGGCAATGTCGCCGTCTGAACAGAATGGCAAATGCGGGAGTGCGACTAAGCCGCCGATACGGAGAAATAGCCTCGCGTGCAAATCGCGCGCGATGCTGGCCCGTAGGAAATAATCAATGGTCATCTTCTCTTCTGATTGCTGTCGTGGGTTGCGTGGCATGCCGCTCACGCCCCAACGAGGGCTCACGCGTCGCCCATTGTGGGTGGACTGCCAAGGGAACGACCCTGCTGATGATGCAGTCGATTTCCCCGAAGAATCATTCCGATCAGGCGGTCACGAAGGCTAGGACAAGCCGATTGAATAGCGCCGGGTTCGCCACGTTCATCCCATGCGACGCGCCTGCAATAGTTTGCTTGTCCGCGTACTCGATCCATTCCGCAAGCTTTTCAACGTTGTTGCGAAACATGCGAGGGCTCTTTTGCCCCTCAATCAGCAATGTTCTGCACATCACACCACGCGCGGCAGCGCGCGAGTAGGCCGGCAACGGATCGCGAAACTGCTTAGGAAGCGTGGCCGCATTGTCGATCGCCATCGTGCGAAAGGTAGAGGAACTTTTTCGCCAAAAGCCCGGCCTGCTTACAGAGTCGACGAAAAGTTCCAGTCCAGCGTCAACCGCACCACCCTCTATTAACTCAGCGACTTTCGCGCGAAGGGCATTGGTTGAAGTCGGCATCGAAGATTCCGACTCTTCATCGATTTGCAATGGGCCACCTGGATCAGCGAGTGTGAGGGTCTTAACCAAACGGGGGTATTCCCGCGCGAGGTGGAAAGCGACGCACCCACCCCGCGAGTGCCCGACCAGATGAACCGGCCCGATGTCCATAACGACGATGAACTCGGCGAGTTCCGCAACATGCGTCCTCCAACCAAATTCGCCTTGTATGCAGGCATCGTCAGCTGGCCAGTAATGGCTAAGACTGACTGATATGCAGAGAAATTGTTTGAGAAGGAAATCTGTTTGACTGTTCCAGTAGCGGTAGTCACAAAGAGACCCGTGTACAAAAATTATCGGATCTCCCGAACCGCGAGCCACATATGGCACGCTGATACCGGATGGACCGGTGGCAAAGCACAACTCCTGGACTGAGAGCATCGATGGGTCGGCTCGTGCGTTCATGCGTGGGCTCCTTTCCCGCACTATGCACGAAATCGCTATCTAAGAAAATCGCGTAATATTGAGAGTATCTATCGAATTAACTGATACCAATGAAAGCACTCGATTTGGATGTTCTGACAATGGTTGTAGCCGTGGCCGACACCGGGAACATCAGCCGAGCGGCCGAGGTCGTCCATCGCTCGCAATCGGCAGTGAGCATGCAGATCAAGACGCTCGAAACCGCGCTCGGCAAACCGCTCTTCGTTCGCAAGCCAAGAAGCGTAACTCCGACGCAAGACGGCGAGGTCCTGCTGTCCTTCGCGCGGCGTATGCTCGCTCTGCGCGATGAAGCGTGGGCCGCGGTGGTTCGTCCCGACGTAACCGGTCGCGTCGTCATTGGTGTGCCCGACGACTACGCATCGTCCCTGTTGCCGTCTATCCTCAAGAAATTCTCCGCGACTTACCCCAAGGTCGAGATTCAGGTCGTTGGGCTGCCGAGCGTGGCGCTGGCGCCGATGGTAAAGGACGGATCGGTCGACCTGGTCTGCGCAACGCGCGTGAAGGGCCTTTCGGGAGAGTTTATCCGGTTCGAACCGATGGTCTGGGCCGCGTCTCCGAGTGCGCATGACATCTGGCGAGAGAGGCCGCTGCCAATTGCCGTTTTCCTGCCTGGCAGCGTCGCTCGGGAAAACGCGATCCGCAGTCTTGAACGCGCGAAGATCACCTATCGGACCTCCTACGAGAGCCCGAGCCTGCTAGGACTGCTCAGCATGGTCGACGCAGGACTTGCGGTGGCGCCCCTCGCGCAGTGTGCCGTCCCCCTTCACCTCACCTTGCTCGGCCATGCGCAGGGATTGCCCGAAATTGCAGCGCTGGAGGTCATCCTTGCGCGAAGTACGAAATCGAAGCGACCGCCATGCGACTTCTTCGCGGAAAAGATCATGTCAGAATTGCGGCGGTAGCCATATGCATGGGATGTGGAGGGGGCCTATATCGAAACGCCTGCGCGGCGGCCAATCGTAGACCACAATAAAGAGTCGAATGGTTTGCGGCACCCTTGATTTTGCGATGCCGCCTGATCGGCGTGCCGACAATGTCGTATAACGTCAGGAGTTCACGCTTTCCGGTGCTGAGCGTTCGGCGTGCTCAGCGAAAATCGACGCCAGCTCACCCGCTGTGCCCTCACCCGCCATCGCGACGACCTCGCCAAGCTCTTTGCTCTGCGGACATCCGAACGCGTCAAGCAAGCGCGGCATGTGGCCAAGGCCATCGAGGTGCTTCGCGTCGCAACAGTGGCTACGCCGTCGATCACCGACGAGATCGAGCGCTGGCTGCCACCACGGGCTTTTCACGCACTTCACGCTACGGCATTAAGACGCTCGCTGAACCGGCTCTGCGCATTCCTCGTCGCAAGCAATGGTGGACAGCCATCCCCAAGCTCGGGCAAACCAGCGCGCAGCAGATCGAGGCGTTTTTTGCTGCGCACCCGGCACTCACTGAACGCGCTCGCGCGTTGATCAAGTCCATCGGTTCGCCGATCGTGGTCCCTTGGGAAAACGTGCGCCTGCCCCATGAGATCGACGGATCCTGCGGCGTGTTCAGAGCACCGCGAGAAAGCTGCGCGCTCGATGCCAAGCTGGATTTCGGATATGCCACGGGGTTGCGCGCAAGCGAGCTCGTGAACGTCACGCTGAAAGATATCCGCACCGATGCGCAGGGAGATCATTGGGTTGAGCTCGTCGGCAAGGGCCAAAAAGCGGGGAAAGTGGCGCTGCCTCCGCTGGCTCGCGCCGCGTTGGAACGCTACCTGGTTGAGCGTGGTCTGCCCGTGTCCCCAGAACGATGGGCACCCGCGACAGCTCTCATTTCCGACCTCAACGATGTCGACGCCCAAGGGTTAAGCATGGTGCGGCTTTGGACGGTTCTGAAGCGCTTCTTCGAGACAACGACGACCCTCATCGAGGCGGAGAAACCAGCATTCGCAGTGAAGCTGCGGCTGGCTGGCCCGCACTGGATGCGACACACGCATGCGACACACGCGCTCATGCGCGGTGCCCAACTGACATCGGTTCGGGATAATCTGCGTCATGCGTCTATATCGACGACATCCACCTATTTGCACAGCGACGAAGTTGAACGGGCTCGACAGTTCCGGGATGCATTTAAGGCGGCCTAGTACGCTTCGTTCAATTCAACACTGTTTCTCTTCATGCCGCTCAACCCACAATCCTCGCTCACCCGGCTTTTCAACGCGCCCGTCAGATCAGGAGTTCTCATATGGATCGGCGTGCGGCCGGAGCGGCGCTTGCCCGTGTGCCCCGTCGACGAAGCCATCCTGGATCCGCATGTCGGCACGGAAGGTGATCACTACGGTCGCGATGCAGGGAAACGGCAAGTCACGCTCATCCAGGCCGAGAGTCTCGCGGCTATTGCAAGTCACCTTGGACTGGAAACGCTCGCACCCGATGTCCTGCGTCGCAATCTGGTTACGCGAGGCATCAACCTATTGGCGTTGAAAGACCGGAAGTTCCGCATCGGCGATGCGGTGCTCGAGATGACCGGCGAATGTCATCCCTGCTCGCGCCTTGAGGAAACGCTTGGCGTAGGCGGTTATAACGCGACGCGCGGTTTTGGTGGCATAACGGCGAAGGTACTTGCGCGGGGCCGCATTAGCATAGGGGACGCCGTCGTGCGCATCGACGAGTGACCCCACCACCGGGTGCTTAGGAGAATTGGAAACGTGCCCATCCGTCTGCGACGGCAACGTCGAACGGACTTGGGGCCATATTAGATTTTTTGGCGGCTGAGCAGCGTAGGACGTGAATGCACCTGGTCCGCCCTATTTTCTTTTCAGGCTGATAGCTTCGCCGGCTTCTTGATAACAATCAACAGCCGTTGGCAGATCATAAGTCTTGTGAAGCTTGAGCCCGCTTGGGCAGACCGTTAGTTGATTTTTCGGCCTGAGTCCGACCAAACGGTGCTCTCGACTGGCCGTGATCGACCGCGGATTCAACTGTTGGATGCAACACACTGCAGACTGCGCAAGCAGTGCAGTATTGCAAATGAGACAGCGTTGCCGCGCCAGCCCGCTCGCTGGTAGGGCTAGGCCTCTGGGTGGTGGCAAACCACTTCGATGTTGTGCGCGTCCGGAGCAATGACAAAAGCGGCGTAGTAGTTCGCGTGATAGTTCGGGCGTAGACCAGGCGCACCAATGTCTTTGCCACCCGCCTCCAGCACCGCACGATAGAAAGCTTCGATTTGTTGGCGATTTTCAGCCGTGAATGCCAGGGGAAGGTGCGCCGGCTTCTCATTGGTTTGGTATAGGCACAATGAAGCCTTACCGTGTGGTGGGCTAAGCTCGACACCGAACGTCGCGGTCCCTCCGAGACAACAGTTACGCCGAGCGGTTCTACACGTACATTCTGAAGGTTGGTGGTGGACGCGTCCCGAGCCCATGGGACGCGTTTTCATGAAGGCGGGCTACCGCAAAGCAGACTGTGGCGAAAGACCGCAAATCGCCGGCTACCGTCTACAGACCCACGCGAAACGTTGCCCGGAGGCACAGCTTGGCGCTTGCGTGTCGAGTGGGAGGTAGATGCTACGCTACGTGCGCATCGCGTCGCCGATTTGTGCGGATTGCACGAAGGTTCACCCTCATTGAACGAAAGTGCAAAACCGCCTATAACGAGCCCAGCGCGAAGCAGAACGGCCTTGTCTATTGGCACATGTATAAAAATAGCTGATCGCCGCGCGGCGGGTCAGAGCTTCCATCCCTTTTTGTTCCACAAGGCGTCAAATAGCACGCATCACTCAACGACAGGTTATTGAACCCAAGCGCGATACACGGAGACCATTCGTAATGAGCTTCGAAGATTTGGATACCTCGCAGGTAAGACGATTCCAGCGGAAAGTCACCTTACTATCCGCTGGCGGTACTTTCCTGGACGGGTTTGATCTAACGATCATTGCCGTCGCTTTGCCCTTGCTCATCAAACATTGGCAACTGACGTCGGCGATGCAAAGCCTGTTGGTCTCGTCTGCGATCATCGGCTCGTTTATCGGCGCTGTGTGGCTCGGACGATTGACTGATTATTTTGGCCGCAAAGCCATGTATGTAGTCGACCTGCTGGCCTTTGTCTTCTTCGCTGTGTTGACCGCGTTCTCACAGACTGCTTGGCAGCTAGTTTTTTTCCGTTTCCTGCTTGGCATTGGGATTGGTGCCGACTATCCGATCTCCGCAACCCTTGTGGCGGAATTCAGTTCGAGACAGCGCAGGGGAAAGCACAGCACTTTCCTGGGTGCCATGTGGTTCGTCGGGGCTGTAGCAGCATATGTTATCGGCCTTGCCTGCCTGCCCTTGGGCACGGACGCCTGGCGCTACATGTTCGGCATTGGGGCGGTCTTTGCACTGGTCATCTTCTTCTTTCGAATGACGCTGCCTGAATCGCCACGCTGGCTGCAATCCAAGGGAAGGCATGAAGAAGCCGAAGCCGTGATGCTCAAGGTCACTGGAAAAGCAGTTACCCTTGCCTCGGAGATGGACACCCGGGTCAACCTTGGCTATCTATTTTCCAGGCGTCTCGCACGCCGTACTTTCTTCGTCCTCGGTTTCTGGTTTTGCTACGCGACGGCCTACTATGGGATCTCCATGTACGCGCCCACTATTATTTCCCCCTTCTCTCACGGCTCTCGTGCACTGACGCTCGCCGGTTCTGGGTCGATCGCGTTGCTTGGGCTGATCGGTGCATTGATTGGCATGAATTTGGTTGACCGATGGGGACGTCGGCCACTTCTTATCACCTCGTTCGCGGGCCTCGCAGCAGCCCTTTTCATCCTCGCCCTCAACTCGGCACCGACCTTTATTTTCCTCGTCGTGTTGTTTAGCTGCGCAGTTTTGTTCGCCAATTCGGGCGGCGGCATTCTTAACTTCGTCTACCCTACCGAACTGTTTCCGACCAATCTCAGGGCGGGGGCATCGGGGCTGGCCACATCGGTCAGCCGGATCGGCTCTATTCTGGGTGTCTTGATCTTTCCTAACTTCGTAGCCTGGTGGGGTGCAAGTGCGGCGCTGTGGTGCTTTTTCGCGATCGCATCGCTGGGATTGATCATCTCTGTCTGGCTAGCGCCAGAAACAAAACATTTGAGCCTGGAGGAGCTAAATACTGCCGAGGTTCCCGGCACGGAGCTGACGGGCTCTCGCCACAATGAAACCGCCGTCGAGGGCTAGCTTGGTACATCGGCGATCGCTACGACCCTCATCTCGGCGCTCGGACGGTTAGTGTGACCGCTAGAGTCACTCCCGTGAGAGCTCGATATCCGGCGATCGTCAAAACAGCAGATCTTCAGAAAACAGTGGTGCAAACACAGCTCCGCTGCAACCCTGCCGATTTGGGAAGTACGGTCATCCTCTTTTTGCATAGCTCAATTTTCAGGTAGGTTTCAGCCCGGTCAATCTCGCGGTTCCTGACGTGCGTCGCTTGTATTATTCTCCTCAAGCTGGCTAGGCGGCAAGTTGCCCGTCAGAATCTCCGACTCGTGATTTGACGATTTCCGCCCAGTGAACAGGCGCCTTCCGATTCTACCTGTGCTGTCACGAAGAGGAGTTCGCATCTACCAGGGCCAGGCTGGGTGATAGAACAGCAGGCATGCTCCCCGGTACCCACGCGGCCATTCCCGGCGAATTCCGTCTATCGGAAAGCTCTCAAGTGTGCGGTGTCCAAGTGATATAACGCCGATCGTGATCCAGGCGATCGCGAACAACAGAGTTGGAAACGACAATGCGCAGGCCGCGATGAACAGGGCAAGCGGCAAACATATCCCAAAAGCCGACCGGATGTCTTATAGGGAAAGCGAATGAAAGCCAGGGCGACCATTATATGCAGTCGGGACGGCAAAGTGCTTTTGGTCGCACGCACGCGGTCGCGGTGGTCCTTGCCCGGTGGCACCATAAAGCCTTCCGAATCGCCGCTCGACGCCGCCCGGCGTGAGTTGGAAGAAGAGACTTCGCTCGTCGGTGCGGAGTTCACGTACCTGTTCCAATTTGGTGGCCTCAACAAACGACATCTCGTTTTTTCCATCGGCCTTCCTCAGGGCGCGTCACCCGAACCGTGTAACGAAATTTCGAAGTGTAGGTGGTTCAGCCCAATCAAAATATCGATGCTCGTCACCAGTATTCCGACCCGCGAAATCGTCGATCTTTTTTGCACGCACAAGAATCGCGGCGAAACGCCGCCGGCTGTCATCGACAAACGAGACGGGCCAGTTGCCGCTGATGTCACTGACGGCTTCACAACAAGTCCAATTCAAACTATCAAGGGGTAATTCGTGATCGGCAATATCGAGCTTCTATCTCGCCTCGTCCTAGCGGCTCTACTAGGAAGCGTCATCGGCTTTGAACGCGAAAGAATGAACTGGGCGGCAGGGTTGCGCACGCACATGCTGGTGTGTGTCGGTGCGGCGTTGATGATGTTGGTCTCTGCGTTCGGATTTGCCGATGTGCTGGGAGCGAAGAACGTCGTGCTGGACCCTTCCCGGGTCGCCGCCCAGGTCGTGTCAGGCATCGGGTTCCTCGGAGCGGGGTCTATCCTACTGCGTGGCGAAGTCGTGCGCGGTTTAACCACCGCAGCCAGCCTCTGGTCTGTTGCAGGAATCGGTCTAGCGGTCGGTGGCGGGATGTACACCGCCTCCGTCGGCGCGACAGTCATCATCTTTATCATTCTTGCCGGAGTAAAGCCGCTCGAACGTCGCTTCATTGCGGTCAAACAAGAGCGCAGCATCACCCTGCTGGTTGAACGCGGCAGCGTATCACTTGACAGTGTTCACAACGCTTTGGGTAAGGGAAGCGTTCGAGTCAAGCAGTTCATCGTTCAGCAATCGGAAGACGACCCTGAACTCGACCACGTACAGGTTGGGCTATCGCGAGCAGCAGCCAGTGAATTCGAGACGATCCGTACACGGCTGGCAGCAATGTCGGGAGTCCGTGAATGCAGGAATGGCAGTTGAGGCTCGAAGGCCATCATGCGTACATACGAATGTCACGGCTATAGCCTCGTTATAACAGTCGAAGCCGACCCCAACTGGCACCAGGTTGGCGGAACCGCGGCGAGCGTGGGCTATGTATGTGGCAATTGTCAGCGTTTAGCGGGCAGGCAACGCCATCGCCGAATTTTCACCACTGCGTTTTGGCGAGGCGGGCGGTCACCCGTTTGTGACAGAAGCAGATGCCTTGATGGGCGGTTACAGCGCGGCGCGGCGAATCGTCGATGATCTTGTAGTCAAGAGAGCGAATAGCATCCGAGGCCTAACCAGCAAGCCAACGTGAGCGGCAGCGGCATAACGATTTGCTCCTCCTGCGGTTGTGGACACTCAGTTTGCTTGAGCTGAAGTCCACTTGTCGCCGGCTCTTGCCCTTCAGGTGAAGGTTTTCGTGAATAAAAGACCGCAGCTTCTCTTTACAGCCCCTGAGCAGGCTCGAACGGTACGGCCTCCCGGCTGGCCATCATGGAGATCCATTGCTCAAATGCCACGACGGCGTCATCTCCGGCGCGATCAGCATTGATCACGAGCGTGTAGTCGGCTGCGCGCCATGTTGGCGCCGCGATCGGACACACGAGGCGCCCCGCGGCGATGTCGCGCCTTATCAGCGGCAGCGATGCCAGTGCTACACCCAGACCCTCCACAGCGGCGGCAAGTTGGAGGTGTACGTGGTCGAACTCGACGTGACGGGCAGCCAGCAGGTCGGGCGCGCCAGCTTCCCGAAGCCAGTGTGCCCAGGCCGTGCGGGTGCTGGCGGAATGCAGCAGAGTTTGATGGTGCAGATCTGCCACATTCTGTATCGGATGCTGGCGCAGCAGCGCGGGGCTGCAGGCGGGCAGACGGATGTCGGCCATCAGCGAACGGGACACAACACCAGCGCCTTCTTCGGACCCAGAACGCACCCCGACGTCGAAGGCGTCAGCGATATAGCGCAACTTGCGTGATGTGGTCGACACCCTCACGTCAACGTCGGGGTGACGGGCCTGAAAGTCGGCCAGACGCGGCACTAACCAGGACAGCGCCAAACTCGCCGGCACGTTCACACGTACGATCCCTGATACCCGCCGGGTCAACCCATTGTGGCGCAGTCGAGCCGCCGCTGTGCTCAGGCGCTCGAACGCATTGCTCACGTCGTTCAACAGCGCAGCGCCTTCATCGGTAAGCACAACGCCACGCGGACGACGCTCGAACAATGGCAAGCCGAACCAGTCTTCCAGCAATCTGATCTGCTTTCCGACAGCCCAGTGGGTGACGTGCAATTCGGTAGCGGCGCCGGCGAAACTGCCGTGCCGTGCTACCGCCTCGAAATTTCGCAACCCATTAAGCGGCGGAAGCTTGTCTTGGTCCTTCGCAGTGTCTTTGTCTTTGTCTCTACCCATGACGTGACTTTTTTTCTCCATTGACGCGATATTAGCTCAATTGAACTGCGGGGTGTCCGGTCATAAAATTGCCACACATAGCCCGGATTTGCCAGGGCGTCACGTCTTTTAGGGTTGGTTCATAAAAAGAGGATCTGTATGCCCTTGCCCTTTTTTTCCCTGCTGCCCGCGCAGCAGGTCGATTCGGCCGGCTCACCGGCCCCGTCACGCTCTCGCGTGCTCTGGCTATCATGCGTCGCACACGCGATGCACGATGGCTACACAGACATGATCTATGCGTTGCTGCCCGTTTGGCAGGCTGACTTCAGTCTTGATTTTGCCGCCCTGGCAATCCTTCGAGGTATCTATGCCGGCACGATGGCCACTCTCCAACTGCCTGCCGGACGCTTGGCGCAGTGGCTGGGCAGCCGCACCACGCTAGCCCTTGGTACGTTGCTGGCTGCGCTCGGATACGCCGTTGCCGGGATGTCAGGCGGCCTGCTAGGCCTGTGCGTGGCTTTGGCTATTTCGGGCAGCGGCTCGAGCACGCAACACCCGATCGCTTCGGGCGCCGTCTCTCGTACCTACGGGCGCAATGCCAGAGGCGCCCTGAGCATCTACAATTTTTCCGGAGACCTCGGCAAATCCGCGCTGCCGGCTGCCATTTCGCTGCTCGTGACCATGATGCCTTGGCGTCATGCGTTGTGGATTGTGTCCGCATTGGGCTGTGTAATTGCCGCCGTCATCGCGCTATTTTTCCCTTCGATACCGCGCAGCGCGCCGACGGACGCAGATGCGCCCGGCCTCGTTCGGAGCACCGTGGGAACAGGTTTTTCTCTACTGTTCGCGATTGGCGTGCTCGACACGGCCGTGCGTATGGGGCTGCTCACCTTTTTGCCTTTCTTGCTCAAGGCAAAGGGGGTCTCGCTGCCGATGGTGGGAACTGCGCTAGCACTGGTCTTTATCGGTGGCGCGGCCGGCAAATTCGCTTGCGGCTGGCTTGGCGCACGAATGGGCGTGATCGGCACGGTACTGGTCACCGAGGGCGGCACAGCGGCTTGCATCGTCGCCGTGATGTTTCTTCCACTGATGCTAACCATGGCGCTGCTGCCGCTCCTGGGCATGATGCTCAACGGCACCTCCTCCGTGCTTTATGGAACAGTTCCAGAAATGGCTGCCCCGGAGCGTACTGAGCGCGCATTCGCGTTGTTTTACACTGGGACGATAGCGTCGGGTGCGATCTCACCGGTCATCTATGGTTTTCTTGGCGACCGGATCGGTGTACACGGCGCTACTTTCGCCACGGCTCTGACCGCGTTGACGATCCTTCCGCTGGCGATCGCACTGCGTTCGCACTTGGCACCCGAGGAAAGACCGTGAGCGCAGGTCACGAAGCTTTGATCTGCCAATGGATGCCAGACGAAGCCAATGACGATTAATGCGCGCGGCTGGCCATATCACCTTGAAGCACTCGCGTTTTCCTCTCCGTATGCTCTGCGCCTGACTTGCAATGTTGAGCTGTTAAAAATCGTCGATACGAAGCACGGTATCTGCGGACATCTCGAAAATCTCGTGAACCAGACTTTGGATAACAGTTGCCCGATTTTGTTTCATCTTTAAGCACAGGAGGCTATGTAACTGAGCTACGAACAGGTTTGCTTTCGTCCCCCGATAGCCCTCATTGTTGGCGATGCGGATCACGAAGTAGAACGGCGGGTTGCGGGCGCACATAGTCGGTCAGGCAATTCGAGTCCATGCGCGCGGTGGACTTGCGGTAAATTCCTGAATCGAATCGCTTCACAACTCAATCGCTCACGCGGGAGCAAAAATGACTGCCTTGCCAAGCCCGGCCGGTGCCGTCCTGTTGCTGGTGGATCTCCAGAAAGCCATAGACCACCCAAGCTGGGGACGAAGAAACAACCCGCTTGCGGAAGTTCAAATTGCACGCTTGCTCGATAAGTGGCGAAGTAATGGCTGGCCTGTATGGCACATTCGGCACGACTCCGCCGAGCCCGGCTCGCACTATCGACCTGGCCAGGACGGAAATGAATTCAAGTCTGAGGCCGCGCCTGTCGCCGGCGAGCCTGTGATCTCAAAACGGACAAACAACGCTTTTATAGGTACGAATCTGGAAACGCAACTCCGCGCACGGGGCTATGACACGCTAGTGGTCGTAGGCGTCATCACCAATAATTCTGTCGAGGCGACCGTTCGCATGGCCGGCAACTTGGGTTTCACAACCTATCTCCTATCGGACTGCTGCTTCACGTTTGATCGAAAGGACTGGAATGGCAATCTGAGAAGCGCAGAAGACGTGCAGGCGATGTCGCTTGCCAATCTCGACCCAGAGTACTGCACTGTCATCACCGCCGAGAGGTTGCTACATACGGACAACTGATCTGGGGCGTTTCAGAAGTCATCCCTAGACTAGTCGCTGCGGGATGCTGCAAATGTGGCTCGCCATGCTAGGTCTATCGATTTACCAGTCGTGCTGGAATGCACGTCACGATCAGAATCGCTGACAGTGTCAATGTGAACGAGGTCAACACGAGCCCCGATGCAAGTGTGTGCGTGTAACTCTTCAACCACCCTATCACCGTTGGACTGATAAAACCCGCCAGGTTGCCTGTGCAATTAATCAACGCAATCCCCGCGGCCGCACCCGTGCCACCAAGAAACGACGTGGGCAATGCCCAGAACATCGGCAGCGAAGTCACCACCCCCGACACTGCAAGCGTCAATCCAAACATTGAAAGCACTGAACTGTCACCGTTCAATGCGCACAAGCCAAAGCCACTCGCTGCCACCAGCGCGGGTACCGCTACGTGCCAACGGCGCTCACACGTACGGTCAGCGTGGCGGCCCACCGCGATCATCGAAATCAATGCAATGGAATACGGAATCATCGTCAACAACCCGATCATCAATGGATCGTCGATGCCCGTCCCCCGAATGATCGTCGGCTGCCAGAAACCGATCGCGTAGGACCCCATCACCACGCCAAACAACACCAGACACAGCAGCCACACGCGCGCCGAGCCGAATACTGCGCGCACGGAACCATGCGTGCGAGCAGCGCCGTCAGAGTCGATTTCGTCCTGAATCACACGCTTCTCCGCCGCGCTCAACCACTTCGCGTCCGCTACGCAGTCGTCCAGGAAAAAGTAAATCACCGCGCCAAGCACGATCGACGGCAACGCTTCGACAATGAACAGCCATTGCCATCCCTCCAATCCCCACGCACCATGAACTGCGTGCATCAGATATCCGGAGAGTGGGCCGCCAAGCAAACCGGAAACGGGAATGCCTGCCATTAGTAACGCCGTCATACGCCCGCGTCGGTGCGCCGGAAACCAATAGGTCAGGTACAGAATCATGCCGGGGAAGAAACCGGCCTCGGCTACGCCTAGCAGAAAGCGCACGACGCAAAACATCAATGGCGTACTCACCCACGCGGTCGCCACAGAAAGCAAGCCCCAAGTGATCATGATTCGTGCGATCCAGCGACGCGCGCCGAGTCGATGCAGCAGCAGATTGCTCGGGACCTCGAACAGGAAATAACCAATGAAAAACAATCCGGCGCCAAGGCCGTATGCCGCCTCGCTGAAATGCAGGCTGCTCAGCATCTGCAATTTAGCGAAGCCGACGTTCACGCGATCCAGGTACGCCATCACATAACCGACGAACAGCAGGGGCATGAAGCGCCACGCCACGCGGCGGAATAAGCGATCGGCCGGGTTTGCGTCGAACGCGGCAGGATTGGACGTTTGAGTGTGCAAGATATGTCTCCTGGCCCCCGTGCTGTTTGTTTTGATGCGGGGTGGCCGAACAGGGTAAACGTGAACGGCGCGCCGGGTCGCGGCGCCCGCGTGTTTCAGACCGTGCGGGGCTCGCCGTGGGACAGCGCAAGCGACCGCGCGTCGTCCATTGCAAAGCCGTTTTCGGTGAGCGCGCGCTGCAACTCGTGCTGTTGAACGGAATCGAGTTCAACCAGTGGCGCGCGGACCGCGCCCCATTGCGAGTCGCCCGTTTGCGCCGCAATCGTCGCCTTCATCGCAGGAATGATTGGATAGCGTTGGAAAATCGCTCGGGTGTCGTTGAGCACCCGCTGCCGGGCGGCGGCGTCCGCGTCGCACCACGAGTCGGCAAGCCGCACGATTGCCGATGGATTAACGTTGCCGGTCGCCGTGATACAGCCGGCGCCGCCGTTTTGTAATGTCGGCAATAGCAGCGTTTCGGTGCCGGCGAAGACATCGAAATCGTCGCTCTGGAATTCTTTCAGTAACGCGGCAGTGTGGTCCCACTCGCCAGAACTGTCCTTGATGCCCGCCACAACACCTGGATACCGCGCCAGCAAACGCTCAATTAAAGCGAAGCTGACGCCCACCTGCGTGACCGCAGGGATGTGATACAGGTATAGCCGCAAGCGGCTATCCGCGATGGTCTCGATCACGTCGGCGAAGACGCGAAACAGACCTTCGTCGCTCACGCCCTTGTAGAAGAACGGCGGCAACATTAGCACACCCGCGCAGCCGCTCTTCACCGCATGGCTCGTGAGTTCGATCACGTCCGGCAAAGCGCATGCCCCGCCGCCGGGCAACAGGCGCGCGGGCGGCACGCCGGCTTCGAGCAAGGTGTCGAGCAGTGCGCGCTTTTCGCTCACGCTCAGTGAATTGGCCTCCGAGTTGGTGCCGAATATGGCGAGCCCCACGCCCCGGCGCAGTAGCCAGTGGCAATGGTTGACGAAACGGGGAATCGACGGCGAACCGTCGGCGTTGAACGGCGTAAGTACCGGCGAGAGGACGCCGCGTAGGCCGGGCGAGCGCGTGCTCATGAAAATCTCTCCTTCAGGGTCCAAGTGATAGCGAGGCGTCCTTGAAAACGCTTATTGGCTAGAGTCGAACTGACCGGGCCGGAGCAATCAGGCGCCGACGCAGTATTGCCTTGTCATGAACCACGAAGAAGAGCGAGCCGCTTGCTTCAAACGTTAATTATTTTTGTGTCTCGCGAGGCGCTGCGTTCAGTTCTTGCGCGGTCTTCAGAAAGGCTTGGACTAGCCGCATCCGCGCCGACGAGCGTCCCCACAACAATCCCACCACGCGCTTCGGAAACGCATGCGGCATCGGCCAGCGCGCGAGCGACAGCTCGGAAAAACGTGTCGTCAGCCAATCGGGCACAAGCGAGACGCCGAGTCCGCGATCCACCATCACCGCGATCGCGTCGAGCCCGTCGAGTTCGCACCGCTGACGCGGTGCAATGGCGTGCTGACGCAGATAGCCGTCGGCGAGCTGGCCGCCGACCACGTTGCGGTCGTAGCGTACGAACGGTTCGCGCCGCAGCACCTCGTGCGGATCGTCAACCTTCAATGACGCCGGCGTGAGCAGCACCAGCGGCTCCTCACGGAGCGTGTACCAGTCGCAGCTTTTCGGCAGATCGAACAGCGGATGCACCAGCATCGCGGCATCCAGATCGCCGCTCACCACCTTGCGATACAGGTCAACGGAATTGCCGGGTTCGAGATAAATGTCCACCTGCGGATGTCGCGCGAGAAGCCCCGCGAGCACGTCCGGAATCGCGCTTGTCATCATGGTCGGCGTGCCGCCCATGCGCAGTTGTCCCGCAAGGTCGGACGAATCGTTGAGATCGGACTTGAGGTCGCGAATATCGTGCAGCACAGCGCGCGCGCGTTCGAGAATGCGCTCGCCAGCCTCGGTGGTGCCAACCGTGCGGCCCGAGCGGCGCATCAGCTTCGCGCCCAGTTCCTGTTCCAGCATCTTCACGCGCTGCGCCACTGCGGCCGGCGTCAGATCGAGCCGGCGCGCAGCTTCGGCAATGGAGCCGAGTTCCACCACGTAGACAAAGCTCTGCAGATAGCGTGAGTCCATCGAATAAAATTTTTATCTTTTGAAGAAGCCAAAGGATACTGTTTTTGATGCCCTGCGGCTATCACACTTCGACTCAGCCGAACCCGCATTGGAAGCGGGCGGCCCGCAAAAAACATGGAGGAGTGTGGAAATGCCAAGGATCGAGTCGGTATCGGTTTGCGCGGCGGGTGTGCCGCTGGATCGCGTGACCTCGTTTGCAACGCGTACGGTGTCAACGCGTCACTATGGTCTCGTGAAAGTGCGTTCGAGCGACGGCGTGGAAGGCGTCGGTTTCTGTTATGTCGGCAGTGCGGGTGGCGAGCTATTGCGCGTGGCAGTGGAGCAGTTGCTCGCGCCGGTGCTCATCGGCAAGGACTCATACGCCGTCGAGGGCCTCTGGCAGGACATGTATCAGGAAGCGTTGTTGCAAGGCCGCGCCGGCACCGTGATGCGCGCTATCAGCATTCTCGACACCGCGTTATGGGACCTCAACGCCCGCACTCACAATCTGCCCTTGCACGAGTATTTGGGCGCGGTCGAACTCGAATCGGTGCCCGCGTACGCCAGCGGTGGCTACTACCTCGAGGGCAAATCGGCCGGTATGCTCGGCGAGGAAATGGCGAGTTATGTGGAGATGGGCTTCAACGCAGTGAAGATGAAAGGCGGCCGCCTTTCGCCTCGCGAAGAAGAAGCGCGTGTGAGAGCCGCGCGCGAGGCAATCGGCCCAGACGTGGAGTTGATGATCGACATTAATAACGGCTGGACCGACACGACCCAGGCGTTGCAGCATTTGCGGCGGATTGAGCAATACGATCCGTACTTCATCGAAGAGCCGTTTTCCCCCGACGATATTGACAACCACGCGCGTCTCGCTCGTCTCACCCGCGTGCCGGTGGCCACCGGAGAAATCGGTTATGGCCGCTGGTATCACAAGGAACTGCTCGACAAGGGCGGGGCAGCGATCCTGCAAACAGACGCCGTGGTTTGTGGCGGGATTAGCGAATGGCGGCGCATCGCGGCCACTGCCGCGAGCTATGGCGTAGTAATGTGCCCGCACTGGTTCCACGACGTACATGCGCCGCTTGTGGCGGCCACGCCGAATGCACGTTACGTTGAATATTTTTGCGACGATCAAGTACTTAACTTCCGCAGGTTGATAGATCGACAACTGGTTCATAAAAATGGACGCATCGTGCTGCATCAAACGCCTGGCCTCGGTTTCAGTTTCGACGAGCGCGAAGTGGCGAAGGTTGGCAAATGGACGGTCGTCTCGTGAGTAATAGTTAAAAAATTTCGTTTCTAGTTCAGCAACGGGAAATATGACGCGTCCGGAGGCGGTCCGTTATGTTTTTCTGTATTTGCTTACTGTCGCGGCGTTTCGTCGGGTGACCCCGCAGTTGTGCCGGCATAGGGCGACTGCGGGAAAGCAATGGGCGAACCCCTACCGATGAAAAGGTAGAACGAACCCGCGCTGTGGGAACTAATCGGCTATCGCTATCGAAGGTGTATTGATCAGAACCACTTGGACGTCTCGTTTTTTAGGCGATAGCAGCTTGCCTTGCAAGGGCCCTGCGGGCCCCGGCGCGTCGATGTCTGTCCCCACCGACTGCGATGTGATTCCTAATTGGATAGCAGCAGCCATTGCTATAGTCGCGAGAATACCCATTCATGTCCTCGGCGTGCGTGCAAATCGTCCATATAGCGGCGATCGATTGTCAGCCATGAAGGCTGCCCGTCGAGTGTCGCTTTGTGGTCGAACCCGTGCCGACGATCTTCGGCACGAGGACCTTTGAAACCTTCTTCGCGCGGTTCAAGCTCTGTCAGCACGGCAGGAGGATACCTCGCTCGCGCAACTGGCTAATCTTACTGTGTCACAAAGTTAATTTGACATTCCCACAGCAGGGACAGCGCGGAAGCCTGCCGGTGATCGCGCGGGCGATGAGTACTCGCAGCGTCGAAATCGAGTCAGGCACGTGGCGCTGGACCCGTCCGGCTGCCGCGAGGGAGGTAACCTTCGGGTAGGGAAGCCGCTTCTGGTCGAGCGCGGTTTTTTTTTGCGCCGTCCTGACCGAGCCGCTCGGTGACGAGAAAGGCGTAAGCCGCAATACACAGCGTGGCATGGTGATGGAAGCCGCGCCAGCCGCGGCCCTCGTAATGCGCGAGGCCGAACTCCTGCTTGAGCTCCTGGTAGTCTCGCTCAATACGCCAGCGCATCTTGGTGACGAAGACCAGTTGTTCCAGCGTGGCATCGGACGGCGCCGTGCTGAGGAAGTATTTCACCGGCTCGGCTTCT
>NZ_JBLKRU010000080.1:0-23717 GCF_047608185.1 Caballeronia eucalypticola | reverse complement strand
TTGTTGCTCATGCTTTTGACTCGTCTGCTTAATGCCTGCCACCATTTCCCTGGCTTCGTCTACGGTACCGCGCGCTTGTGCATGCATAGCAATACTATCGAGATCGATGTGCGCCCGCGCAAAGGCTCCAGAGCGTGCTGCTCAGGATGCCATCAACCCGCCAGGGGCTACGACCAACTGCCCCAACGCCGCTTCGAGTTCATCCCGATCTGGGGCTTTGCGGTGTTTTTACTGTACAGCATGAGGCGCGTGGAATGCAGGCGATGTGGGGTCAAGGTAGAGGAGGTGCCCTGGGCAATGGGCAAGCACCAGTTGACCAGGGCGTACATGCTGTACTTGGCGCACTGGGCGCGCAAGCTTTCATGGAAGGACACGGCACAGTCCTTCCACACCAGTTGGGAGAAGGTCCAACAGGCCGTGGCCTATGTCGTGCAATGGGGTCTGGAGCATCGCGAGCTGGGGCATATCCGGGCCATCGGCGTGGACGAAATCGCCTACGGTCGTGGTCATGAGTATCTGACACTGGTCTACCAGATCGAGGCGGGCTGCACGCGCCTGCTCTGGGTGGGCGAGAAGCGCACCAAAGAAGCGTTCCAGAAGTTCTTCGATATGATCGGCACGGAACTGGCGCAGGGCATCGAGTTTGTGTGTTCGGACATGTGGAAACCCTATCTGGACATGATCAAACTGCATTGCACAGGGGCGCTGAACATTCTGGACCGCTTTCACATCGTCGCTAAACTCAATCTTGCCATCGACGAGGTCCGTGCGGGCGAAGCACGCCAACTGGTCAAGGACGGCTACGAGCCGGTGCTTAAGAAGTCGCGCTGGTGTCTGCTCAAGCGCCCGGGGAACCTGACCGACTCCCAGCGCATCAAGCTGCGTGAGGTGCTGCGCTATAACCTCAAGAGCGTACGGGCCTACCTCTTCAAAGAATACTTCCAGCAATTCTGGGACTACGAGTCACCCGCATGGGCAGGCAAATTCCTGGATCAGTGGTGCAGCGAGGTCATGCGCTCGCGCATCGACCCGCTCAAGAAATTCGCTCGCACAGTACGCACCCATCGAGAGCTGTTGCTCAACTATTTCCGGGCGCGAAAGGCGTTCTCCAGTGGCATCGTTGAGGGACTGAACAACAAAGCCAAAGTCACTATGAGAAAAGCCTATGGATATCGCACCTTCAAAATGACGGAACTCTCGCTATATCACGTACTTGGCAAACTTCCTGAGCCAGAACTCGCCCATAGATTTTACTGACGGACCTAACATTGAGGGGCGGGAATTGGAAAAGCCCATCATCGTGGAAACGCTCTCGCTCGATGCTGTCGGTACGATCGCCGATATCCGCCAGAATGGGCCTATCACTCGCCTATGCCGAGCGATCCGTAAAGCGAAAGAGGGCGACTACCAGGCGCTACTCGGGGTCGAATTTGGTGCTGACTAGCGCCAGCCCTTCATGGGAATGACGATTGCACTGAACTTGCTTATCGCAATTCGTGGTGAACGAGAAAAATGAAAGCAACGAGGTGCCGGGTTCCATCGCAATCGATACGGCTCGCGTCGATTGTCGCATCAACCCGTAGAGGCCCAGCGATGCGCAATATTCCAGAGCCGCCCGCATCTGGCGGAAAAAGCGCGGCGATCAGCGCGTCACTCACGTATTCGGTCATTGAAATCCCGTCTCCGCTAACAAGTCGTTGATTTCCGCATTTCGCGAGGCGAGCAAGTACAGGCTGACAGCGGACACTAATCAAGTAAGGTTGTTCTGAAACAAAGATGAGCTCGTCGCTTTTGCGTCATGCGCACTCTTTCCGGACCAACATGGGGCGAGCGAGACTTGGGGCCGCGCGAGAGATGTATGGAAATTTCAGCCAGTAGAAATCGTGCCCCAAGTGCGCCGCGAGGCCGAGACGCTCATAAACGGCCCATCAGCTCCTTCTTCTTGGCGGCAAAGTCGTCATCGCTAAGAATGCCCTTCGCGTGCAGCTGAGCGAGCTTATCTATGGTAACGAAGACATCTGCCTCGCCGGCGACCGACTGAGTGCCTACAGGCTTTTCCTGCGTCAGCAGCGACTCAGTCTGCGAAGCCCCGTCTGTCGAGACAACCGGGAGGCTGGCAATATTAACCAAGCCGTGCGAGCTAGCAAATGCGAGGGATGCGCCGCTGGACTGCTGCTGTGAGAAGCCGTCGATCTGGTGAGTGAGCGTATCGTACACCGTCATCTTGCCGTTCACTTCGATCGCTAAGCGCCGGGGCTGTGCGAAAAAGGCATAGCGGAGGTTATTCTGCGCGCCGGTGCTGTTGGGCCTGCCCAGATCAGGGGGCCACCAGTCGCCCGAGGCCGCGGGCGCTGCCGGAACGAAAAGGCCCACCGACCCGACCGGTCCCGCTGCAGGCTGCTCCTGATTGCCGCCAGCGCAACCTGCGCTCTGCTGGTGTCGCTGGCCACTGCCATCATTGCGCCGCTGCTGTTTATCCTGGCTCCGCGACTGGAAGCTGCCGCTGAGAGCCAACTCGGGTTGATTTGCTATCAGCTCAGAAAGCTCGGAACAGAGCACATGAACTTGGTCCTTCAGGTTGTTGTTGAACATGTCGGAGATCATGGTCATGCCACCGTACATCCACTGGCCAGAACCACCAAATTCGGGATGCCCGAATTGGGCCATACTGCCGTTACCGCGAATCACAGACTCCAGCATGCTCGTCACAGCACCCGTGCTGAACCCATGCCGCTGGGCGATTTCTTCGATCAATTGCTGGCCGGCGGGTGTGAGTTTTCGCATGGTTCTTTAGCCAAAGTTATTCCTATACCGGATTATATAAACTGGGCGCTGCGGGGAGCACCTAAGTTTCGCGACCCGGTGAATCGCACGTCTAAAACCAAACTCGATCGTGCAAGCAGCCTCCTTCGGGTAGCGCTCGCAATCACGCGAGCGGCAACCAGGTGACGCTATAGGTACGCGGCCAGCGCGAGCACCGTACGTAGTTCGTACGGAACCACGAGCGAGTATCGTTAATCCGCGTGACTAAAAAAGTGTTTGTACGGCCGAAGGAGGCCGCCGTGTTGCTGCCCTTATTTACGGCAATACGAGCCTCATCGGGCCCTCTTCTTGCTGAGATTCTTATTGAGAATAGGGGAGGCACCGACACCTCCGTCTGTGAAACAAAATATCGGACCTTGCCATAATGGCGCTTGCCGTCCATCGAAATGAAGCCTATCGACTGCAACGTTTGCAGGCGCTCGGAATTTTAGATACGCCTGCAGAATCGCACTTCGATGCAATCACCAAAACGGCAGCTCAAATGCTGCGGACTCCGATTGCTCTGTTAAATTTTATCGACGACGCCCGGGAGTGGTGCAAGTCGGCGTGGGGCATGAAGCGCAAGCATGCAAAGCGCGACGAGTCGATTTGCGCCGAAGCATTGCTGAACGGCGACGTTATGCTCATTCCCAACGCTGAAGAGGATGTTCGATTTAGCAACCACCCACAAGTGACTGGTGAGCGTGCCGTAGTTTTCTATGTCGGAGTTGTTCTCAAAACGTCTGACGGTGTGGCGCTCGGTACGCTCTGCGTTATCGACCACTTACCCCATGACATCACGGAGGAAGAACTCGACGCGTTACGCACGTTGGCCGCTAATGTTGTCAGTCACTTGGAGGGTCGTATCCTGTCGCGCGAACTCGCCGATGCCAATCTTCGTCTTGAGGCCGCAGCATCCAACCGAGATGAGTTTTTAGCCATGCTTGCGCATGAATTGCGCGCGCCGCTCGCGCCAATTAATGCCGCGGTAGAGGTCCTGGACCGGGACGGTGCGACAGATGCGCAGAGCGCTTGGGCGAGGGAGGTGTTACGTCGTCATAGCCGCTATATGAGCCAGATCGTTGATAATTTACTGTCTGCATCGCTTGTGTCAATCGGCGCCATTAACTTGGCGTTGGAAGCGACTCAAGTGAAGACCATGCTCAACCAAGCAGTCGAATTGTGTCAGACGGATTTCAGCAGACGCGGCCACGAGCTGACGATAAATATTGATGAGACGCTATATGTTGATGCGGATGCCGTGCAATGTCCGCTCATCGTGGCTAATTTACTGCGCAACGCCGCGACGTATACCCCGCCAGGCGGGCGCATTAATGTGACAGCAAGTGTGGACGCGCCGCACGTCGCCATTATCGTGCGGGACAACGGAGTGGGGATAGCGGCGAAAGACATTGAGGATATCTTCCAGTTGTTCCGGCAAACGCGTCGGTCATCGGCTCGCTCCGCCGGTGGGATGGGCCTTGGGCTAACGCTCTCGCGCCGACTGGCTGAACTCCACGGGGGCGCGCTAACGGCCCGAAGTGACGGCTTGGGAAGAGGCAGCGAATTTACGCTGACCTTGCAGCAGTCCTCAGCGTCGAGCATCGCCGCGGCTCCACGATCCCCTGAGCACTCCATCCCCGAAGTTGGGCTGTCGGTACTCGTTGTGGACGATAATCGCGACACCGCGGATGCGATGGCCATGTACTTTCAGATATCGGGGTACAAAACTTTTGTGGCATATTCCGCAGCAGAAGCTTTAGTTCTTGCAAGCACGTTAATACCTGACGTCGTTTTGAGTGATGTAGGACTGCCGGGTATGGACGGGTATGCCCTTGTCCGGGCTCTGCGAAGTCTCGACGGCTTTGCGGCGACCTTGTTTGTCGCAATAACAGGCTACTCGTCGAACGCCGACCGAGAGGCGGCCTTGCGAGCGGGTTTCGACGCACATGTACCTAAGCCTGCTGACGTCACTAAGCTTGAGCAGTTTATCCAACAGTTGCACGCGGGAAGACGTCCACATCGCAAAACGTAGTTGCGATGCGGACGTCGGTCGCGCGGGCTATCAGTTAGGCTCCTCATCGCTCGCGAGATAGTTAATCGCGCATTGTGGCGACACCGAAGTCAAATCGGATAAAACGGAGGAAAGTTCTTACTCCATTTGCTCTTTTCGGGCGAAAAAGGTTCGCGTCTAATTGGGCTGTTTCGTTCGCAGCATCTGAAGCTCCACGCGGCCTCACTAAGAGGTAGCGGAGGCTCAGCACTCACGTAGGGTCGAGCTAATCTCGTCGCGCGTCGGCATTCGACGCAGTACGATTTTCTTCTCGTCCATTTCGATAAACCCAGCTTCGCAAAATTGTCTCAACCAACCGTCCATTGGCCAGGCTCCCCAGCGTTCGCGAAAAAGCGTCGCGTTCGCGACAATGCTCGCAAGGTGGTTCAACGGTGGATCGAAGCTTGGATGAAATTGATGGAACGCGGGTGCCGGCACGAATTCGACCGGCACGCCGGCCGCAGCCGCACGGAAAGCAAAGTCCGTGTCTTCGGCCCCATATCCCCGATACTGCGTATCGAATCGGCCGACATGCTCGAACGTCTCGCGCCGGCATGCAAAATTGAGTGACCAGAAGAGCGCATGCGGCACGGCTTCCCCTGCATGGCGACCCGTATGGAGGGCATGGGGCACGCCTTTCTGCGCGAGGATTTCAGGCTGCGTATTCTCATCTGCCGCGCCCGGCGGAAGGTACAAAACTTCGCCTTGGTACAACACGTTCTCTGGCCGAACGAGCACTTTGCGATACCGGGCCAGAAGATTGGGCGCTGGAATGCAGTCCACATCCAGGAAGACAAGATGATCGCCCGGTGCATGATCGACCGCCGCATTGCGTGCGGCGGCGAGAGGTAATTGATCATCGCCGCTATCAATCGCGCGGTGGATGATCGGGAAATGCTTACTCGCCCATTGAAAGGGCGCTTCGTTCATCTGCACGATAACCAGCGCGCGGGGCATGACGGTCGACTGTTCAAGGCCGCGGATCAGGTTGGCGAGGTGGGCACGGCGCCCATGTACCAGCGTCAACACGTTCAAGAGGTTCATGGCAGAGACTCCTGCGCAGCCTGCGAAATGGCGCACGCGGCGCGCCTTGCGCCATGACCGTCCGCGAACGACTCCCACTTCGCGGGCGAGAGCCGGATTGCACGATCGAGCAGGAATGGCCACGATTCGGCCGTCGGCCAGACCGCGCAATGAACCGCCAGACCGGCATCGGCAAGCAGTGCGCCAACAGACTGCTGCTCGTCGAAGGGCCGCGATTCGGGCACGCAGATAAACCGGCAGCGCAGTTCGGCGATCTCACTGACCAGACTGTCGCCAGCCGAGCCGACAACGACGTGCGCCGAGGCAAGCCACGGGAGAGGATCGGCGACTATGCCTTGCACGTGCAGATTCGCGGGCAATGGAATGGCCGCATCGTCCGCTATCGGGCCGAGCACAGTCCATTGCCACTCGGGACACCGTCGCGCCGCTGCGATTAGCCGCGTCAAGGTCAATTCTGTGCCGCCGTGTCCCGTGATGACGGTCACGTGATGAGGTCTGATTTGACACGAAGCAAACGATCGTCTGAAGCGCGATATCGATCCGGCGTAGTCTGTTTTATGCGCCCATCCAGCGGGCGTATCCGGCTCTTCGAGCTGTATTGGATACGGCGCGAGCAAACGGCTCGCACTAGCGTAAGCCAGGGAATGGGCAGCGTCGAATCGGCGACCGCGTTGACGAATGTAGACCGTCGGCACGCCGCAAAGCCGTGCAAGCAGCGCGACCTCGACTGATACGTCGACGACCAGAAGACACGGCCAGTGCTCCCGGAACCAGTCGACCATCGCGCCCATGCGATCACGCAAACCGTCCACGGCCAGCGGTGCATAGTGAAGGCCAGCCGGGGTGTCGATAGCGGTCTTCTCGTCGTAGTCCATCGGCAAGTGGCGCAACGTTACGTTTTCAAGCGCGGTCTCGCTCGGCAGACTGCTGCCGAATAGCGTCATCTGCCCGGACAAATGGGCCGCTATTGCCAAGGCACGCGTGACGTGGCCCGCTCCGTGATGGTGGGCGTAGTAACCGATCATCGCTTTAGCCATAGTCGGGAATCTTCACGCGAGCCACGCTGGCCAGCAAAGCCTCATAGCGGGTCACCATCAAGTCGATACCCCAGTTCGCTTGTGCATGACGCCGGCAAGCAGCGCGATCGAGTGTCCGGGCGCTGAGCAATGCGGCAGCCAGTGCGGTGACGCTGTCCGCCATAGCAAGGACGCCGGTGCCCGTCGTCAGAAGCTCAGGAATCGCGCCGCGAGAAAATGCAGCGACCGGCGTGCCGCACGCAATCGCCTCAGCCACTACGAGTCCAAATGGCTCATTCCATCGCGGCGTCACGAGGCAGACGCTTGCACGTCCGACCTCATCGACAAGTTCAGCCCGCGACAGGTGGCCCAGATAGACCACATCGTCGCTCAATCGAGGCAAGATCTCTTGCGCGAAGTACGCAGGATCGATGGCCTGTCCTGCAATGCGTAGTGCAACGCCGGCGAGCCGGGCAGCATCGATGGCAAGATGCGCGCCTTTGTCGGCTACCAGACGGCCGTACCAGAACGCGTGCGCACCGACGGGTCCATCCGCTGGCCGCCATTGCTGAAGGTCGATACCGTTTGAAATGACGTGACAATCGGGCGTCAGTTCGGCCCACTCTTTCGCATTGGCGCGAGAGACCGTGCAGTAATGACCGCCGCCGCGTTTATATTGCGCAGCGATTGCATTGATCATTTCGAAGAACGGCGGCGTGTGAAGGACAGTTAGCATCGGCGTACTGATCATTCCCGACATGGTGACCGGCACGTAATGCAAAGCGTTGTTGAAGATGACATCGAAGCCGAAGTCATCGATCTCCTGCAGGCATGCCAGATACGCGTGGTGTTCAGCAATGAAATCCGAGCTCAGCGTATCGTGCGCGTGTCTTTGTGCATCGCTCCGATAACTGCCGACAGGCGCCATAGGCGTGACCTTCAGCTCGGCGGCCGAGTCGGGGTGGGCGAAGAGTGTGACCTCATGGCCACGGCGCCTGAATTGCCGGGTGATGTCATAGGTGAATGCTTCGAGGCCGCCCGCGAAAGGCTCGCGAATCGGATGTTTTATGTGTGTCAGGATTCCGATCTTCAGAGGGGATTGGTTCACATTGGCCTGGAGTCAACCCTTCACGCGCCAATGGCGCTCAAGGGCAAAGTTATCGATGTACGATGCTGAGTGAGCCTACTGAGATCGCATGTCATAATGTTGAGGACGGACGCTATTGGGGGTTTTATCCGCCGCATCGTCTTCGACCGGGCGCTCCTCAGACGAATCAAAACTCGCGGGGGAGTCAGACGGCAACGCGTTTTCTCCGCCGCCCAAAATCATTTGAGCCTGCGCCCAATAAATTTCAGCGCCGCCGTCTGGACAACCTGCTTGTTCCCACAGTTCCTAGGCCTTCGAACGGATATCATCTTCGGTAAGGTTCGGCATAACAGTCTCCAAATCCAACGTCAATAAATTGCCTATAGGCAGCGTCTAGCGGGACGTTCACGAGTGCGCACATCGCGCTCAAAGCTGTGGTTGGCGTCAAACTGGTCGATAGGGGGCAGTCTGTTCACGCAAAGATGGTGCCTGAAACACACATATCCAAACATGACAATTTATGCGTGCCTGCCACACCCTCAGATTCGCGTGCGTGGGAAAGCAGACGAATCCGACACCCCGTGGGTATCGACATCAAGCAGCCTATCTAATTGGTCCTTTAATAGCGAGATCAAGGGCGGGAACGCCAGCGTAAGGCCGCCCAAATACAGCACCGGGAGTTGATCGCGAGGGTGCCGGCACGGCGCAGCACATTGCGGATGACCACTTCCTGACTAGGGTGCAGGCGGTCGATGGCGAAGACTTCATCAAGCGACGTCCTGAAACGTTTCTTAAAATCGAGCTAAGCGAATCCGCGAGCGGTTCTTCGGTGACGAGGTCCATGGGCTTTCGGCATTCCCTGTGGGTTGATCGACAGGTCACCTTTCTTTAGCAATGCGAATGCCGCCCTGGGCGCATCCCATGCACGTCCGACAGGCCATGGCAGAAATGTCGCGTTCGCCATCGGTACCGCCTCAGGGGCACGCTACTTGCACTACTCCCTGCACGGGCCGAAAAATCGCGCCCCAAGCTCTAATGCCTTAGGAGGCGATATGAAAACATTTGCTAAGCAACTTCTATTTTCAGTCATGGTGCTCGGGTTGTCGTGTAGCGTATACGCCCAAGCAGGCGGCGGCGGAGCGGGTGCTGGTGGAGGTGGAGGCGCGGGTGGCGGGGCTGGTGCCGGCGGAGGCGCTGGATCGGGTGGCGGGTCGGCCGGCGGCGGTGCGGGGAATGGCGGTGCGGGCGGTTCAGGGGTAGGGATGTCTACACCAAACCAAGCTGGGACTACGGGTGGCGCTATGACCGCCCCGGGTAAGACGGTCCCCGGTGGTGGAATGGGTACCGGAACAGGCGCGAAACCGGGCACGGCTGGCGCGGGTGGGTCCACAAGTAATGGAACGAGCAACTGACGCACAGTCTGCGGTCCGCTGTTCAGCAGGTGCGCAAAGGCGCTTCAATCTCCTCGACTCTTCGCGCCGGTTGCAGGCACTCTGTTGGCGACGAAAGCACCATGTATTACCGATGACGGGGCAGGCGCACGGTGAACACCGTTTCTGCCTCATCAGACCGGGCTTCCACGTCACCACCATGGGCCTTGGCAACCTCGCGGGCGATATACAGCCCGAGTCCCAGATTGCCGTCCACGTCGTATTTGCGCTCTTGATCCGGGCCTCGCCGTAGAGGCTCAAAGATCCGATTCAAGGTTTGTTGCTCAATGGCGACCCCGCAATTCTTGACCTCGAAACGAACTTCCTCTTCCGCCGCAGTCACAATCACCTGAACCGGCGAGTCTGGCGATCCATACTTGATCGCATTCAGGACCAAGTTGCCGAGCAGTTGCTGCAACCGCCGACCATCCCAAAATCCCTGAGAGTCTCCCACCATCGCCAGATCTATCACGTGATCTGGGTGCGCTGCTCGCACCAGGTTCAGTTCATCGGCAAACAGACTGGCCAAGTCAACGTTAGTCGGAGAAATATCGATGTCCAAACCTAGTTTGGTTCGATTGAAATCAAGCATGTCGTCCAGTAACGCTTGCATGCGAGCGCCACTGTGGATCATACGAGAAGCGGCTTGCGATACTTTGTCCCCAGCGTTCAGCGCCGCCAGATGCACCGCGGTCATTTGGATCGCCTGAAGGGGGCTTCGCATGTCGTGCCCCAGCATTCCAAGTAGGAGATTACGGGCTTGGTCCACCTGGGCGCTGAAAAAACTCACCGATTCGGCCAGCGCCTGGTCGATGGCCTCGTTAAATCGAATGATGTCGTCCGAATGGGGTGCCTCAGGCTGACACTCGTCCATCCAAAGGCGAAGGACGCTTGCCCGCAGTGCGCGGTACTCCGCGACAAGTTGGTTGATTTCGAATCCGCTATGCGCACGTAGATGGCCGTGTGTTTGCGCCGCCGTCTCCGAGGCTTCAGTTAGCTTTGCGGCTCGTCCCAACGCTTTGACGCGTTGAACTTCCGTAGTTTGGGCAGAGGACAAGTCTGCGGCCACCGCCTCCAGAATTTGTTGCGCATGGTCCCGCAATGCGAGTGATTTCAATTTGCTGCTGCCGGCAGCAGCGTGGCAGCGAATGCCTCCCATTGGCCTAGGATGCTTTCCATATCACGCATGATGAAGTCAGCCAGTCGCATATGTGCCCCGAAAGAGGTTTTTAAGAAATAATTGTCGATTCCATATTACCCCCTATGTAGTTCGTATGATGCTGATGGGTCCTCGAATTGCTAAAGTAACTCGGCAATGGTGAGAAACCCGATGTCCACTGTCAAGCGGGAGCGATGGCTCTTTGTCGATGGCGAGCCTGTTTTGGTAGCAGCGTACATTCTGTTCTTCGAGGCGTACGGTGTCGAAATTCAAACCGCCAAAAAGGTACCAGATGCGCTCTCCGAATACAGCGCGTGCACCCGGCGATAGTCGTTACTGAACCTTAGGTGCCGCGTCTCGACGGTCGAGCGGTAGTGCAAGAAATTCGGATTTCAAGGCCTTGCCTGTTCCGCTGCTAGTAGCGGTGTCCGCTCTGTTCTAGCGGCTCGACCCATTAGCATCGGAAATGCAAACACCGTACCTGGCATAGAACGGGGCGAGCGAGTTGATGGGTGATTGCTTTCGGAAAAGCCGATAAAAAATTTTGCCTCTTTTGAATTTGGAGTGGGTGGGTTTGGCGGGTCAAGGGCGGGCGTGAGCCCGGCGCAGCGAACCCTTGAGGCGCGCTCACCCAGTAAGATGAGTCATGGGTGATTGCGGCAGAATGGGGGAATCACCCATTTAAAGCCAATCAGCTATGACGAATCAATTGTTCGAATCCGCCCTCGGTATCACGGCTCCTTGGTATGTCCGAAGTGTTGACTTCGATGCTGCTCAGCGGCAGCTCAACATCGCCGTTGACTTCGTTGCAGGCAGCCGATTTGGCTATGCCGGAGTTGCCGGCGAGCATCCCGTGCACGACACGCAAATCAAGCGCCTGCGGCATCTGAATTTCTTCCAGCACGAGTGCTTCCTCGAAGTGCGGGTGCCCAGGGTGCGCCTGCCCGATGGTTCAGTGCGTTTGGTTGAGCCAGGTTGGGTGGGCCAGCTCAGCGGCTTTACATTGTTGTTCGAGGCGCTCGTGTTGATGCTCGCGCAGCAGATGCCGTTCGCCGCCGTTGCACGCGCGGTCAATCTGTCGTGGCATCGAGTACATGCCATCTGTTCGCGGTATGTGGAGTTGGCACTCGCGGCGGCCGACCTGTCGGGTGTGACGGCGGTGGCGATTGACGAAACCTCGTACCGTCGCGGTCATGAGTATCTGACGCTGGTCGCCGACATGCAGGCGCGGCGGGTCGTGTTCGTCACCACATGCAAGGATGCCAGCACGATAGAGCGCTTGGCCACCTACCTAAGCGAACACGGCGGCTCGCCCGAGCAAGTGAGCTCGGTCAGCATCGACATGTCGCCGGCTTTCATCAAGGGCGTCAATGAACATCTCCCCGAAGCGCGAGTTACCTTTGACAAGTTCCACGTCGTCGCCCACGCGTCCAAAGCGCTCGACGCAGTACGTCGGCAGCAGCAGAAACTCGACCCTCAGCTTAAAGGCATGCGTTGGACGTTGCTCAAGGACGCCGACAAACTGAACCTCGCGCAACTGACTGACCTTGAGGCGTTGGTCAGTCAGTACACAACCAATCGCACCGCGCGCGCCTGGCTTTACCGAGAACAATTGCGCGACATTCTCGAGCGCAAACAAATCAACGTCGTCTCCGAGATGCTGCACCAGTGGTGCACCAACGTCATGCGCTCCAAGGTCGAGCCCATGAAGGATGTCGTGCGTTTGGTTCGCAGACATTTCGATGGAATCGTTGCCTGGACCCAGACCCGTCAGACCAACGGTTTCATCGAGGCCATCAACGGCCTGTTTCAGGCAGCAAAGCGCAAGGCTCGTGGATATGCACGCTTTGAAACCATGCGCACGGTCTTGTTTCTCATTGCCGGAAAACTTAACTTCGCCGCGTTCAACGCGCATGCCCGCTGAGCCGCATTACCCACTGAGTTTTCAAAAGAGCCAAAATTTTGTTCGACTCTCTTGAAATTTTTCCACGATCTCCTATTTTCGATTCCGTAAGCAGTCGCGGTGTTCGCGCTGCGTGTTTCGATTGGTTTGTCTGAGGCTTGGGCAGACGGACTGGAGCGCGTATGCCGGTTCGTCTACTGCCGCAATATGGGAGATAGCAGCCATGAGTGACCTTCTTTTCCACAACAGCCTGTTTGATGAGCTCGACCGTTTTCAGCGCCAGATGTCGTCGTTGTTCACCGGCCTGCCATCAAGCATCCGCGCGTCACGGCTAAGTAGCTTTCCGCAAATTAACCTCGGCAGTACGGACGAGTCCGTGGAGATTGTCGCGTTTGCGCCAGGCATCGATCCGGCCAAACTGGAACTGACCGTGGACAAGGGGTTGCTGACCATCAGTGGCGAGCGTACGCGTGTGCAATCCGAGTCGGACGGACGTTCTTATGCGCAAGAACGTTTTGTCGGCGCCTTCCGTCGCGCAATCGAGTTACCGCGCGATGCCGACCCGGACAACGTCAAGGCGCGCTACGCCAACGGTTGCCTGACGATCAGTATCGGCAAGCGCGAGACGTCGCGCCCGCGCGCTATTGCAATTCAATGACCAACCTGTCACATCCTTCGAGGAGAGCATCATGAACACCCAGACCCAGCTCGCCGAACGCAATACCGGCACTGTCGCGCGCAATGGAGACACCCAGGCGCAAAAGGGTCCCGCGATTGTTCCAGCCGTCGATATTCACGAGGACGCGCATGGCATCACGTTGTGGGCCGACCTGCCGGGCGTATCGCGGGACCGGTTGAACGTCCACGTACAGGATGGCAATCTGTTCATTGAAGCCCAGGCGTCGATCGACACGCCCGACGGGTTGCGCCTGCATCACGCGGAGATTCGTGAGCCGCGCTTTGCCCGGGCGTTCTCGTTAAGCGCTGACTTCGATATATCGAAGATCGATGCGAATCTCAGCGACGGCGTGCTTAAGCTCAGCATTCCGCGCCGTGAAGAAGCACGGCCGCGCCGGATTGAAGTGAGCGTTGACTAAGTGCCTGGAGGCGCCCGCGAATGGTGGACACCGATCGTGGACACTGATTGCGGGTGCCGCATCGACAGACCAGATAACCGGAGCGTGCTATGGAATTTGAAACCGACTGGAAAACCTTGGGCAAACACCGGGTCCGCTTGCGTGCGACTCGCGGCTTTCCCACCGAGACCCTCCATACGGTGGCCGACGTCGCGCGTCTAGCCATCGAGAACAACATGAGTGCTCGAGCAAGACTTGTTGAAGTGGTCTATCGCGACCAGGACAAGGCCTACGACGTTTTCGTGGGAACCACGATGCCCGACGATCGGCGTTGTGTCGCGCAGCTAGAAGTTGCCATGGCCACCGTACTAGGCCTGTTGCCGGAACAGGTGACGATGACGGTGAGTGCAGTCGAGCAGAGGGAAGTTGACCTGAACTTTGGCGTATACGAACGGCTGCTTTCGCAAAAGCTCGGTTCAATTCCGCCGATTCAGTGACCTCGGCTGGAATCTATGACTCGGCTGCGACGGCCCCAGGCCGTGAACTTGCAAACGATCATCCGACCGGTGCGTACTTTGCGTTTTGAGCCTTGACGATTTGATTCGTGGCGTACACGCCTTGAAGCGTCGGTTCAACCGGTTCAACGAGACGGTGTGAGCGGCAGCATGTGAGTGATGCGTGTGCCCTGATAAAACGTAGAGAACGTGCGGTTTCCTACAATCGGAGTGCACCATGCCATGCGAAAACTTGCCCCTTCTCGCTGCACTTTCGGCCGACCGGACGCAATTGTCGAACACCGCGGCGTTCGGTCATGCGATGAATATGCCGACGAACACCCGTATAACTACGTGTGGAATAGTGGTTGCTGAATAGATAGGTCGAGCGATTCTTCGGGCCCTTTCCGCACGAGCCTCGGCACATCGTTATTCAGGAGCTAAAAATGAGAGCGCTTCGCTGGCACGGCAAGCACGATATCCGGTGCGACACAGTTCCGGATCCCACCATAGAGGAAGGGCGCGACGCTATCATCAAGGTTTCGACCTGCGCGATTTGCGGGTCTGACCTGCATCTGTTTGATGGCTTCATGCCTACGATGGAAAGCGGCGACATCATGGGCCATGAATTCATGGGCGAAGTAGTCGAGGTAGGTAACGATAACAAAGCGCTTCATGTGGGCGATCGAGTCGTCATTCCCTTCACGATATTCTGCGGTGAATGCGACCAGTGCAAGCGCGGAAACTTCTCCGTGTGCGAGCGAAGCAATCGCAACAAGGAGAAGGCTGACAAAGTGTTCGGACACACGACTGCTGGCCTATTTGGGTATTCTCACTTGACCGGTGGCTACGCCGGCGGGCAAGCGGAATACGTTCGCGTACCCATGGCGGACACAACTCACGTGAAAATCCCTGATGGTCTGACCGACGAGCAGGTCTTGTTTTTAGGTGACATCTTCCCAACAGGGTGGCAAGCGGCGATTAATTGCGATATTCAGCCTGACGACACTGTTGCGATATGGGGCGCGGGGCCAGTGGGCCAGATGGCGATTCGCAGTGCCGTGCTGCTCGGGGCGAAGCAGGTTGTCGTGATCGACCGGGTGGCCGAGCGGCTGGCGATGGCAAGGGAGGGCGGTGCCATCACGATTAACTTTGATGAGGAAAGCGTACTTGACCGATTGAAGGAGTTGACCAACGGTAAGGGGCCGGAGAAGTGCATTGATGCGGTGGGTATGGAATCTCACGCCACACGATCGTTCGATGCGATGTATGACCGCGTCAAACAGGCCGTCATGCTGGAGAGCGACCGGCCGCACGTGCTGAGGGAAATGATTTACGTATGCCGTCCCGCAGGCATTCTGTCGGTCCCAGGTGTCTATGGTGGGTTGATCGATAAGATTCCATTTGGCGCCTCAATGAACAAAGGCTTGACGTGGAAGATGGGCCAAACGCACGTGAATCGATGGACAGACGATTTATTGCATCGAATCCAGGAGGGCCAGATCGATCCCTCTTTTGTGATCACGCATACGGTCCCGCTGGAAGACGGTCCGGGCATGTACAAGACATTCCGCGACAAGGAAGACGGCTGCATCAAGGTTGTCCTCAAACCGTAGCAGATTCGCAGGCCGGTGATTGACTGCCTTAATCGATTGGCCGTCCAGATTCGCAATCGAAAAAGTGGGGCACTTCGAGAAGTGCCCCAAAACCACCCCCACATCTACGCTGTTGCCGAAACCATTGCTCGTCGCGAATTGCCTCCAGTCGCCGCCGTCACTTCGGGTGCGTCGCCAACTCATCCAGATGGTCCAGGAGGTCGGCGGGATCCCTGTACACGCGGATCGCACCCGCTCCTCGTAGTTCCTCTTCCCCAACACCACCCGATGTCAGTCCTATTCCCAACGCATGGCATCGACGAGCGCCGAGCAGGTCCCATATGCTGTCGCCAACGATGTATGCGCGCTCAATTGAAACGCCCAAACGCTCGGCGGCCTTCAGGAACAGATCCGGCTCGGGTTTACCGTGCTCGACCTCGTCACCCGTGAGTACCGATGTTTTCGACGCGTCCAGGCTTAGCTTTCCCAGGTTGGAAGCTGTCGCCTCGGGACTGCCGCTGGTTGCGATTGCCCACGGTATGTCGGCCGCAGTCAATGCCGCAAGAAGCTCACGCGCTCCCGGGAGGGGCTGAATCTGTCCGTTCAGCCGGTCGAACGCCTCTGCCTGTCTATTCTTGATACGCTTGAAGCGATCCGTATCAATGTGATCGCCGACCTCTCGTAACAGCTGCTTCGCGAATAGCTCACTGCTCATGCCGATCTTGCGGTGGATTCTGGAGACGGGCAGGCTCAGCCCTTCGCTATCCAGCGCTTCACTCCACGCGATCACGTGTTGGTAGACGCTATCGATGAGCGTGCCATCGAGATCAAAAATGAAGGCTGATTTCATTGGACATCACGCGGTGCGCGCGGGCGGGCTCGCAGAGCCGACAACACCGCCAGTGCCGCAGCGCCTACCAGCGACGCTGTAAGAAGGGGAAACGCTCCAGCGCTATTAATCGCAAGTTCGGCCGGACGGCTGGCGACGAGGTGCGCGCGGCGAGTGTTCATCCTGGCGCCCAAGCGCCGAAGATCGTGCGTGAGGCTATCTTCGGCCATTGGCAGTAAGATTGTTTCCTCATCAGCTACGTGATGAAGAACTTCACGCATCAACTCCATGAGCGTGTCGTCGTATGTAGCTGCGTCTGGATCCATCTCACGAAGAGTCGCAATGCTTTCACGCATCGAATTATGTTCCGGGACACTTTTATCAAGCGCGATCGCGGTCGGGTTTGCAGCGCGAAGTGCGGGGTAAAAAACCTCCTCCTCGAGCTGTGCATGGATCTCGAGGGCAGCACAGATAGTGTTGACCAGTGCTGCCTTGCGCCATCGTGGCGCGTCTGCCCGGTACCTATGAAAAGCCGCCAGTACATGCGTGTGATCGAGCTTGATCATCGTTGTTATGCGAGGGGACGCTCCGAGCGATTCGAAGTCCATAATGTTGCCTGCTCAGTTCAAAAGGGTTGTGTAGACGGATGAAAAAAGCTCTTTTTGCCGCACTGGCGGCCGCTCGTTTCAGCCAGTCTATTGTTTGATAACTTGATAGTTGTCGGGAACGGATTGCAAACGTATCGGCGGCCCGACGGCCGCCGATACGATAAGGCGAAGCCTCTTATTGAGTCTTCTTTGTGGTCGCGTCCGGGCGCAGCTGGGGATCTTCCCCTGCCACGCGCTCGACCTCGACGTTTGTGCCGCGTACAGTGTCATTTACCGTCTCGGTTCGAGTGGTTGATTCCTTGCCGACCACGACCTCTTCGATCACGCGTGCGGTTTTTGCAACCACCGGCTCTTCCGAAGTTTCGCGCACTTCGACAAAGCCTTCCTTCAAATCCGCGGCGGTCGCCGGGCGGTCAACTGGGCGGCGTTCGATCGAAGCGTGCTCTTCGTGCAGGTTCACCGACTCGCTGACCGGCGTTTCCGTCAGCCGGGAATAGACCCGTACGCCGCCCGTAGATACTTCGCGCTTGCCCACTGCGAGTTCTTCCTTAACGACGGGAAACGCCTGGCGATCCGCTGCAATTTCGTCCGCCGTATAGGCAGAAACGCCGCTGTCGTAGCCGCTGTAGCCGGAGCTCTTCCACTGCGCCACGCGTTCATCGATATCGAGGGCGCCTGCGTCATTGAGCGCGGCACGAACACTGTCAACTTGCGACTCGTCTGCTAAATCCACTGACAGCAGCGCATGCCCGCGGCGGATAGACTCGTGGTAGTGATTCACTTCTTCGGACGCATCATCATCGCCGAACAAACGTTTAAAAAAGTGGGCGATGCCCCCTGTAGCGTGGTCCCGCGTCTCGCTGGTAGGAAGGTCTGTGCCAACAGTTCGTGTCGTGCCCGGGTCGACGGTCCCAAAAGAGTCATCTGGCGCTGCCGCTGCATCGTCCTGCGCATGGATGTTGATGTCCGACCGGGCGATGCCTTCCTGCGTCAAACGGTCTGCGGCGTTCTGAGCGTCATCAAAAGAATTAAATAGACCAATAAGCGTTTGTGTCATTGCGGTAGCTCCAGCGAGGAAAGGCCATCGACGGCCGGGGAGTGTGTGACTAAGGGACTGAGTCGAAGAGACTGAGTCAGGGAATTGCATGAGGGTAGATTCCTGCAACCGCCGTTCCTGAGGCGCGCTAAAAGGGATCAAAGGGATCATCTTTTTCCGGATGCCACTCTCCATCCGTGCCGGACCGACGTTCAACGACCAGTTCTTCATTATTTACGAGCACGTTCTGAAAAACTTCCTGCTGAGATACGGTGGTCGTCACGTGTACCTCTTCTTTCAAGGTCAGCTGCATCGTGATGATTGGGACGTATTCAAAGACAGGGATGATGAGCGTATCGCCCTCCTGTCGGGGCTCGAACTTGTGCTCTACCGGGCGGTTGACGGTGAAGCGCTTGACTTCAACCGTTTGACTTCGAAGGCTCACAGGGATCGGTTGCATCTCCTCATGCACGATCTTGTGAATCCGGACAGCGCCTGTCTCGGTCGTTTTCACCCCCACTTCGAGTTCTTCCTGAACTGCGGCAATCTGAATCTCGTCGGCGCGAACGCCATCTGAGGGCGGGGGATTGGCGGAAGTTGGCTTCGCACTCTGTGCCATCGGTGTGCTCCAAAGAAGAAAGCCGAAGCGATTGCTTCGGCCGACCTACGGTCAAACTCACAGACGTCCGCTGCCTGGACGTGTCACGCGGCTACGCGCGGGAACGGCATCGTTCCCAACGGCGGAGCCGCCGGCGTCCTCAAAAGGAGGCTGATGACGGAATCCTGCGCCCCCCGACACGATAGCGATGATGGCGCCCACGATAAGGGCAGCGAAGGAAAACCAGCTAGCGCGAGCGACACCTCGCGCAGCGGTGTCGGCGGCCTGTCGCGCATCTTGCTGCGCATCAGGGCTCGACGCCGCTGACGCGGCTGACGCAACGGCCGCCTGCACCCGCTGCTTGGCCGAATTAACCAGCGACGGGTCGGTGTTGGATTGGTTCGCGGCCGTTGCCCCAACTTGTGCGCTCGCGGCCGCAACGCTGCCGGCTGTGCTCACCGCACCTCCGATCAACGAGGTCATTCCAAGGACAATCAGCAAGGTCATAACGGCCCACGACAGCAGTCCATGCAGCCACCCAAGCACCGGCGCGCAGCGACCGGCAAAGTACGAACCGATAAAGACAGCCAGCACCGTCGTGACGATCGCCCAGACGCCCGACCCAAATCCGAAGCCGTGTAAAGGATCAGGCCGGGATAACGGGGAGAGCAGCGAGGCTCCGATGGCGGTACCAAGCACACTCATCATGAGATAAACAATAGACGAGAGGATTACCCCGGCAATCACAGAACCCCATGAAAGGCGCGGCAGTCCGTCTTGGGTGGTTAGTAGTTTCATATATCTTCCTGAGTGTCGGTAGAAGCTGTCAGAAATCCTGTTTTTTTGCACCTTCGGACGCGTGCACTATCATCGAGCAAGCCATATGCCGCATTGATCTTGCGGCCGCCACCCATCTCAGCGCATTGGCTCGCGGAAGCTATAGGCGGTTGACCGTTAAAAGCCGACACTTGACCTTGCTCCTGCAAACAAAGGTTCTCCAGGCATGTCCGGTGCTCGGTAGCTACGCAAAAGAGGAGGGTCAATGGAATGGGAAACGAAGATCGAAACGCTCGTGCGGCAGTCTGGACGTCGCGCCGGGCGAGGCGCGGCGCTTCCAAAATACGCGTGTTGGTTGTCGACGACAATGTCTCGGCCGCGCAGGCGCTGGCGACCTATCTTTCGCTCGAGGGGATGGAATGCGAGGCGGCATTTGGCGGACATGCCGCTGTGTCTGTCGCCACTGAGTTCAGGCCACACGTGATCATCATGGACATATCGATGCCGGACTGCGATGGCTACCAAGCGGCACTAGCGTTAAGAGGTGACGCGCGTACGAAAGAGGTCGCTATTGTTGCGTTCACCGCATTCGACGAATCAGAACTGCGCCGACACGTCGTCGACCACGAGTTCGACGCTTATTACCAAAAGGGACAGGCACCGTCGCGGGTCGCTACTTTGGTCACGCTGTTCGCCCACTGACGGAGCCCCTGCTCAGCGCCACGAGATGCGCCCCGCTACCGATCCTCCACCTCCAACCTGGCTATCACTCGGGATTCTGTAGGTCACCTGATGCAAGCTGTTCGCCATACCGCTGCGCAGCATCGACTGCCGACTGAGGGTCTAGGAACGGGCCCATTTCCGGGCAACCTTCGAAGGGGAACAAGACCCGTTTATCGGTCAAACGCACCACCCTCAGCGTGCCGTAAAACTGGCCAGGAACGCCGCGATACGACGCGTAGATTCTAAAATCGGCGAGCGCTCGACCCGGGATTGCAGGTTGTAAAACTGCTTTGGATTGCATGAAATTTTTCCGTGGACCTTGTGCCATTTCGCCACCAAACATGTCGATCTCATCGAATGATTCTCGACGAGCTCTCGCCGACTTCTAAACGGAACTCGCGACCCGCCCGGCGACGTGCTCTTCAGCGGCGGAGCGAATGGTCATTCGATTGAAGGATTGAGCGACCCCGAGCGTTGATTACAGCCGAAGTTTCCGGTCAATCCGTGCCGGTGCCCGTCGGCCCTCCTCAATGACACTGACTGTTCTATTGCCCAGTCGCTATGAGCGACTAATTTTTGCCGCATTAGCGTGTTCCAACTCCTACACCTCTGACCATTTTCTCGCAATGCTGTGCGCGCCTGTGAGCGAGTTCGCACGTGCAAACGGGGTGCCTGGACGACCAACAACTACGACCGCGTGGAAACGGGACGGGTGGAATGGCGTTTGCATGGGTGGCGGTGGCGTCGTCTTCCGTTCCTGTTAGCCCGGCACACTTATCAACTAAGGAGTTCATCTATGCAACGCGGCCCTATCGCAGCTGCGCTTCTGGCGCTTCCCGCCGCTGGCGCGACCTTCGCGCAAACCCAAGCCGCGAGTACGACCGCCGCTAACGACTTGCCGTCGCCGGACAAGGAGTTCGTACAAGCGGCCAGCATGTCAAGCTCTACCGAAATAGACGCAAGCAAACTCGCCGCGAAGCAGTCACAGGATGCAGATGTAAAAAGCTTCGCTCACCACATGGAAATGGACCATACGAAGTTGGCGATCTCCTTGAAGATGGCGGCGCCGCACGGCGTGGCGGTGCCAAAGGACAACTCCGACATGGCCGTCCTCAATTCACTGAGCGGACTTCATGGGAAAGCGTTCGACACCGCCTATATCAAAGGGGTTGGACTCGACGGGCACGAGAAGGCCGTAGCAGCCTTTCAAACCGAGGCCGACGGCGGGCAAAACGCCGACCTCAAAAAGGCCGCTCAGAAGGCTCTGCTAACGATTAAACAGCACCTGAAGATGGCGCAGCAGCTTGCGGCCAAGAAGGGCGTCACAGCCCAGTAATAAAACACCTTTCCTCAAAATATTGGAGAAAATCATGGCAGCGAAAACGTTAAATGACTTATTCATTCACGCCCTGTCGGACATCTACAGCGCGGAGAAGCAACTGACCAAGGCTCTGAAGAAGCAGGCGCGGGCCTCGACGAGCACGAACCTTAAGGCGGCATTCGAGGCGCATTTGGAGGAAACCCACGGGCAGATTGAACGCATTGATCAGGCGGTAGAAGCAACTGGCATCAAATTGAAACGCATCAAGTGTGTCGCGATGGAAGGATTGATCGAGGAAGCAGATGAGGAAATCGGCGAGATCGAGGCGGGCCCTGTGCTGGATGCAGCTTTAATCGGTGCGGCGCAAAAAGTAGAGCACTACGAAATTGCATCCTACGGGACGTTGTGCGCGCTCGCGAAGAAACTAGGTTATACAGAAGCGATGACGCTCCTGAATCAAACCCTGGAAGAGGAAAAAGCGACCGACAAGAAACTGACCATCTTGGCAGAGCAGGAGGTATCCGCTGAAACGGCTGGGGCTTAGGTCTAAGCGAAGTAGATGATTGACTCGCCCCGTGCAAAGTGGCGGGGCCTGCCAATCATTCATATAACGATCAAGGGTTGACGCCGCCGCCGAGCTCGCGGTCAATCCGCTCAGATTCGATTTCCTTCTCGACCGTTTCGCGAGCCTGACGCCAGTATTCATCTGCACATCCTTCCATCGCCCCGTCAGCGAGCCAAAGCTCATAGGCCCTGATCCGGATTCGTCGTTCGATCGATTCGTTATCCGTGGCTAGCGGAAATTATTCGTTCGTCGGCATCTCGAGGGCGCAGCTAATGTGCTGGTGCTAATTCGCGGTATCAAAGCAAACAATGATATTCGCCTGGATCCCCCGACGTCCTGCAAAAACCATTGATGCTTCGTCGGCAATCCTTGCTAATGAACCTCAAGATCGTCCCCGTTGCGTATGCGCATCGGCAAATGCAATCTTCGCTTCCGACGCAGTCAGTTATGAGCACGCTTTGAACTACGGTTTCCGGGGTGGTGCTACCGTCGTACCGGGTAAGTCTCAGAAGATGGGCGGTCTCAAGTCGAAGTGCAACAACTGGTCTAATGTTTAGATGACGTTGCGAGATCCGCTGCTTTTAGTGTCGCGGCAAATACCTCGAAGGGTGAATGAAACGCATGCGTAGCACGAGGGCGGTTGTTCAAGCTGTCTGCAATGACGTCGAGGTCGGCCTGACTATGGACGGAAAGGTCGGTGCCTTTGGGCAAGTACTCGCGCAACAGGCCGTTGGTATTTTCACAAGTTCCTCGCTGCCACGGGCTGTGTGGATCGCAAAAATAGACATTCACGCCTGTTTGAGCGGCAAGTTCTTGATGCCGTGAGAGTTCACGCCCCTGGTCGTAAGTGAAGCTGTGACGCAAGTGCTCGGGGATCGAGTTGAGCTTGGCGGAGAAGCCAGCCAGTGCAGATTCGGCTGTGGCATCGTCCATCTTAGCCAGCAGCACTAGACGGCTGGTTCTCTCCACCAACACGCCCACTGAAGAGCGATTGCCTTCGCCTTTAATGAAGTCGCCCTCCCAGTGCCCGGGCATCACGCGATCCTCTATTTCAGGTGGGCGCACGTGAATGCTGACCATATTTGGAATTTGCCAGCGGCGATCACTACCCCGTGTCCGCGACATACGGGCGCGATGAGCACGACGCAAACAAGCAATGAGTTGACGCCGTAGTTCGCCGCCTGGGTGGGCGTAGATAGTGGTGTAAATCGTTTCGTGCGAGACCTGCAAAGTCGGATCGTTTGGGAACATACGCTTGAGGACTCCAGAGATTTGCTGAGGCGACCAACGCCACTCCAGCAGCGTGAGGACGACCCTCCAGCAAGCGCTGTGAGGCCCGAGTTTGGGCGCGACCGCACTGTTGGATCGTCGGGCCGAACTGAGTGCGTGCGCCGCTGCTGGGACATAACCAAGCACAGAACTATTGCGCCTGAGTTCGCGGCTAAGGGTAGAGGCCGAGCGCCCGAGTATTCGGGCCATGGCCCGAATACTAGAACCCCGTTGACGTAGGCTCGCAATCTCCAAACGTTCCTCAGCTTGCAACTGCTCGTACTGATTTGCTTTATGCATTACAACACCTTATACGCTTTGGTGTTGCGCTT